>NZ_JABEMG010000259.1 GCF_013004695.1 Promicromonospora citrea | reverse complement strand
CCGGGGGCCGTGGGGCCGGTGGGTTCGCGCAGGTGGGCGCGCAGCGGTGCGGCCGGGCGGGCGGTGCCGGCCCAGGCGGCGGCGAGCAGGCCGGGGACGCCGACGAGGGCGACGTCGCCGCGGCCCGCGAGGACGGCGACGACCAGCAGCACGACCCCCGTGACGACGGCGGCGGTGCGCGCCGAGGTGGTGCGCCACCCGGTGAGCTCGTCGGCGCGCCTGCCCCCGCTGGTGCGGCCGCGTTCGACGATGACGCCGCCGACGGTCATGAGGCGCGCACCGTCGCGGGCGTCGGCACGGTGCGCAGCAGCTCGGTGACGACGTCCTCGGGGCGCGCGGCGGCCGCCCATGCGGTCGGCGTCAGGGTGAGGCGGTGCGCGAGGACGGGCACGGCGACCTGCTTGACGTCCTCGGGCAGCACGTAGTCGCGGCCGTCGAGCACGGCCACGGCGCGGGCCAGCAGGACGAGGTTCTGCGAGCCGCGGGGCGAGGCGCCGACCTCCAGGTCACGGTGCCCGCGCGTCGCGGCGGCCAGGTCGACGCAGTACCGCACCACGTCGGGGTCCACGCCGACGGCCTCGGTGCCCGCCTGCATGGCCAGGACCGTCGCGGGGTCGACGACCCGCTGCACCGGCGCGGCCTCCTGCCGGCGGGCCAGGCGCCGCGCGAGCACCTCGGCCTCCTGCGCGGCGTCCGGGTAGCCGACGGCGAGCCGCACCATGAACCGGTCGAGCTGCGCCTCGGGCAGCGGGTAGGTGCCCTCGTACTCGACCGGGTTGGACGTGGCCAGCACGTGGAACGGACGCGGCAGCGGGCGGGAGGTGCCCTCGATCGACACCTGCCGCTCCGCCATGGCCTCCAGCAGCGCCGACTGCGTCTTCGGGGCGGTGCGGTTGATCTCGTCGGCGAGGAACAGGCCCGTGAACACCGGCCCGGGCCGGAACTCGAACGTGCGCGTGGCCGGGTCGAACACCGACGAGCCCGTGATGTCGGCGGGCAGCAGGTCGGGCGTGCACTGCAGGCGGGCGAAGTCGAGCCCCAGGGCCGAGGCGAGCGACCGGGCGGCGAGCGTCTTGCCCAGGCCCGGCACGTCCTCGAACAGGACGTGCCCGCCCGCCAGGATCGTGGCCAGCGCCGTGCGCAGCGCTCCCCGCATGCCGACGACGGCGGTGCCGACCTCGGCCAGCACGCGCTCACCGAGGGCCGCGACCTCCGCGACGGGCAGCGGGGCGGGCGTGGGGACGGTCGGGGTCGGGCCCGGGGTCGGTTCAGGCACGGTGCTCCTCCGTGTCGATGGGACGGTCGGCGGGATCGGTGGTGCCGTCGGGTGCGGTCTCTCCCGCCGGGGCCGGGCCCAGGCGCTCGATCGCGTCGAGCCACTCCTGGACGGTACGGCCCCGCGGGGGGACGCCCGAGGCGAGCTGGCGGACCACGCGTGCGCCGAGCAGCCGCTCGACGTCCGCGCGGGCGTCCGGGTCGGAGGCGTCGACGCCGTGCGCCCGCAGCCGGTCGACGGCCAGGGCCCGCACCCGGCGCACCACACGGTCGGTCACGCGGCCGTCGCGGCCGAACGCCGCCCAGCCGAGGTCGGACACGTCGTGCCGCCCGCCCGGGCGGGCCTCGAACGCGACGCGCGGCCACTCCGGGTCGGCCACCTGCCTCTCGGTCGCCGACCACACCACCGTCAGCGCGCACGCCAGGGCCGTCGCCGCGGCCGCGTGCCACGGGCCGAGCACGTTCCACCACGCCAGACCCGCCGCGGCCAGGCCGGTGAGCACCGTGACGGTCACGACGCGCCGCACGTTCAGCCGCGTCACGGCGCCTCCACCGCCCCCGCGTCGGGCACGTCGAGGCTGCGGGCGATCGCCGCGAGCGCCGTGCGGGCCTGGTCGACGGCGTGGTCGTCGACGGGGCGGTCGGTGAAGCGGGCGCGCTGGTAGAGGGTGCGCAGGCGGGTGACGGCGTCGGGGGGTGCCGGGGTGGTGGCCAGGACGGCGGTGGTGAACTCGGTGGGGGTCTGGGCGGGGTCGCGGCGGGTGCCTGCGCGGGCGGCGGCGTCCTCGAGGGCGACCCAGGCGGCGACGACGGCGTCGCGGGGGCGGGTGTGGTGGTCGAGGTGGGTGAGGGCGCGGGTGA
>NZ_JABEMG010000258.1 GCF_013004695.1 Promicromonospora citrea | reverse complement strand
CCCGGTCGCCGCCGTGCGCCCCGCCGACCTGCGCGCCGTCCTGGCCACCCCCGCCGACGCCGCACGCCTGCGGCCCGGTGTGCTCGTCGTCCCGGAGCGCGTGGCGCGGCCGGCGGGCCTGGTGGGCGCGCGCACCGTGACGCTCACCGGTGCCGGCGGCAGCGTGACCCTGGACGTCGTGCACACCGACTCGCTCGCCCCGCAGGCCTACCTCACGCCGCACGACCTCGCGGCGCTCGCCCCGGACCGACAGGCCGCCCAGCTCTGGGCCGCCGTCGACGACGCCGCGGACGCCGCCGACGTCGTCGCGGCGGCGCAGGCCGCGGTCGCAGGGACCGGGCGGCCCGTGTCCGTCACGGCCACCGTGCTGGAGCGCGACGCGTACGCGCGGATGATCGACGTCATCCTCGCCGTGGTCGTCGCGCTGCTCGCGGTCGCCGTGGTCATCGCGCTCATCGGCGTCGCCAACACGCTGTCCCTGTCCGTCGTCGAGCGCACGCGCGAGAACGCGGTCCTGCGTGCCATCGGGCTGTCGACGGCGCAGCTGCGCGCCACGCTCGCCATCGAGGGCATGGTCATCGCGGGCGTCGGCGCCGTGCTCGGCGTCGTGCTGGGCCTCGTCTACGGGTGGGCCGGCGCCACGACGGCGCTGTCCGCGCTCGGCGAGGTCCCGCTCGTGGTGCCGTGGGCCGAGGTCGTCGTGGTCCTGGTCGTCGCGCTGCTCGCCGGGCTGGTCGCCTCGGTCGCCCCCGCGCGCGCCGCGACGCGCACCCACCCGGTGACGGCGCTCGCGCCGCGCTGACGGCGCTGCCGTCCGGGCGGGCCGGGTTCAGGACCCGGGCCGCACCAGGCCGGTCTCGTAGGCCGTGACCACGGCCTGCACGCGGTCGCGCGCGTCCAGCTTGGCGAGGATGCGGCCCACGTGCGTCTTGACGGTGGCCTCCGCGACGAACAGGTCGGCCGCGATCTCCGTGTTCGACCGGCCGCGCGCCATGAGCACCAGCACCTCGCGCTCACGGCTCGTCAGGCCCGCCAGCGCCTCGTGCGGGCGCGGCGCCTCCTCCGGCGGCAGCGTGGTCACCAGCCGCTCCATGAGCCGCCGCGTGGACGACGGCGCGATGACCGCGTCGCCCTGGTGCACCGTGCGGATCGCGGCGAGCAGCTCCTCGGGCTGGGCGTCCTTGAGCAGGAAGCCGCTGGCCCCCGCCCGGATCGCGTCGAGCACGTACTCGTCCAGGTCGAACGTCGTCAGGACGACGACGCGCGGGTCGCCCGCCGCGGCGCGGCCGCCGTCGGCCAGGAGCGCGCGCGTCGCGGACAGGCCGTCCATGCCGGGCATGCGCACGTCCATGAGCACGACGTCGGACGCCGTCGCGCCGAGCAGCCGCAGCGCCTCGCGCCCGTCGTCGGCCTCGAGGACGACCTCGAGGTCGGGCTGCGAGTCGATCACCATGCGCAGGCCCGCGCGCACCAGGGGCTGGTCGTCGACCAGCGCGACGCGGACGGGTCGACCGGGTGGGGCCTGGGTCATCGTGCTCCTCGGGTGTCCTGCAGGTCGGTGGGCCCGGGGCTGTCCGCGTCGTCGGCGTCGGCACCCGGTCCGCTGTCGGGCTCGGTGGGGCTGTCGGGCTCGGGAGCACGCTCCGGCCCGCTGTCCGTCGGCGAACCGGCCGCCCCCGTGGGGCCGGACCCGTCCCCGCCCTCGGCGGTGCCCTCGGCCTCGACCGCCCCGGCGGGCACAGCGTCCGGTGCTGCCGCCCGCGGGATCGGCACGACGAAGCGGACGGAGAACCCGCCGCCCTGCCGCGGCCCCGCGGAGAGCGTGCCACCGAACATCTCGGCGCGCTCGCGCATCCCGAGCAGACCGTACCCCGGGGAGGGTGCGGGCTCGTCCGGGCCCGCCGCGTCGGCCGCGAGTCCGCGCCCGTCGTCGTCGACGCGCAGCTCGACCTCGTCCTCGCCCCAGCGCACCAGGACCGTGACGGCGGGCCGCGGGCCGGCGTGCTTGCGCACGTTCGTGAGCGCCTCCTGGCAGACGCGGTAGAGCGTGAGCCCGACGCCGGGCGGCAGCCTCCGCTCGACGCCGACGCGCGCCCAGGACACGCGCATGCCGCCGTCCTTGGCCTGCTCCACGAGGTGGCCGATGTCGGCGGCGTCCGGCTGCGGGCGCAGCGGGGCCGCAGCCGCCGCCGTCGTTCCGGCGCCTGCGGGCG
>NZ_JABEMG010000257.1 GCF_013004695.1 Promicromonospora citrea | reverse complement strand
GGCCGTGGACCGCGCGGGCTCCGCGTGGCTGGTCCGCCCGGCGGACGGCCGGCCCCTGCACGCCCCCCGCCTGGTCCTGGCAAGTCGCCTGCCGCTGGACCCACCTCGCTCCGGGGAGGCCGGTCCGGCGGGCGGCCGGCCGGCCGACGGACCGACCTCGCACCGAGCTGCCGAAGGCGGCGGGCGGCCGGGCAGAACCGCGCTGCCCCAGGCCCCGCAGGCACCCGAGCGGGGGGCGGACATCCGGCTCGTGACCCTGCTGCTCGACGCGCCCGAGCTGGACGCCGCCCCGCGCGGCACGGGCATGCTCGTCGCACCCGACCGGGCACCCGACCGGGCCCCCGACCGGGCCGGGTCCCGGGGCGGCCGGCACGCCGTGCGCGCCAAGGCCCTGACCCACGCGACCGCCAAGTGGCCGTGGCTCGCCCGGCGGGTGCGGGACGCCGCCGGACCGGGCGTGCACGTGGTGCGGCTCAGCTACGGGCGCCTCGGCGAGCCGACGCCCGAGCCCACCGCGCAGGAGGCCGCACGCGACGCGTCGGCGCTGCTCGGCGTGGACCTGACCGGGCGGGTCCGGGACGTCCTGCACCAGCGGTGGGACGGCGCCCTGCCCCCGCCGACGCCCACCTACCGCGCCGCCGTCACCGCGTACGAGGCGGCGGTCCGCACGGTGCCGGGCCTCGACGTCACGGGCGGCTGGGTCGCCGGGACCGGGCTCGCCGCGGTCGTGGCGCACGCGCGGCGCACGGCCGACCGGCTCGGGGCGCCTGCCGGCTGAGCCCCGGAACCGGTCCGCGGGGGCGCACGATCTGACAGTCCGCCAGCAACGCTGTGAGATCGGTCCGAGGTGCGCCCTCGGTTTTCTTCCGGCGGGGTTTCGGGTGGAGACTGGGTTGGTGACCCCGACCCCCCTGTCTGTCAGCACCCCCGGTAGCACCCCGGGTGACGCCGCACCGATCCGCCTCGGGACGCGGGCGAGCGCGCTCGCCACGACCCAGAGCGGTCTGGTGGCCCGGCGCCTCGAGGAGCTGACCGGCCGGCCCGTCGAGCTGGTGCGGATCCGGACCGAGGGCGACGTGAGGACCGGCAGCCTCGCGAGCCTCGGCGGCACCGGCGTGTTCGTCACGGCTCTGCGCGAGGCGCTGCTCGACGGCCGCTGCGACGTCGCCGTCCACTCCCTCAAGGACCTGCCCACCACGCCCGCGGAGGGCCTCACCTTCGTGACCCCCGAGCGCGCCGACCCGCGGGACGCCCTGTGCGCGCGCGACGGCCTCACGCTCGCGACCCTGCCGCGCGGCGCACGCGTCGGTACGGGCTCCCCGCGCCGGGCGGCCCAGATCCGGTCGGCTCGCCCCGACCTCGACGTCGTCGACATCCGGGGCAACGTCGGCACCCGCCTCGACCGGGCGCTGGGCCCCGACGCCGACCTCGACGCCGTCGTCCTCGCCCACGCCGGGCTCGCGCGCCTCGGCCGCACCGACGTCATCAGCGAGGTGCTCGACGTCGACGTCGTCTCCCCCGCCCCCGGTCAGGGCGCGCTCGCCGTCGAGGTGCGCACCACCGACATCGCCGCGGGGCCCGACGGCCCCCGCGTGCCCGACCTCGCCGAGGCGATCCACCTGCTGGACCACCGGCCGACCCGCCTCGCGGTGCTCGCCGAGCGCTCCGTGCTCGCGCGCCTCGAGGCCGGCTGCGCCGCGCCCGTCGGTGCGTACGCCACGGTGTCGGGCCCGGCCCTCGAGCTGCGCGCCGTCGTGGCCGCCGTCGACGGCTCCGAGCAGATGTCGCGCGGCGGCACCGTCCGCCTCTCGCAGGACGTCGCCCCCGACGTGATCGACGACGCCGCGCGCGCCCTGGGCGTCTCCGTCGCCGAGCACCTCCTCGCCGACGGCGCCGAGCGCCTCGCGCCCCTGAGCACGGCCGTCCCGGAGAAGGCGTGACGGATCCGCACCGCTCGGCGCTCGCCCCCGGGCGAGCCGCCGGCACCGGCGCGGTCACGGCACCCGCCGTCCTGGTCGCGCGGGCCCCGGAGCGGGCGGCGGGCCTGCTCGCCCTCCTGCGAGAGCACGGGCTGGACCCTGTCGCCGCCGCCGTGATCGAGCGCGCCCCGGCCGACGACCCGGCCGCCCTCGACGCCGCCCGCACCCGCCTCGCCGACGGCACGTACGCCTGGGTCGCGATCACCAGCGTCAACGCGGTCGACGGGTTCGGCACCGTGGGCGAGCCCGTCCAGGTGGAGCGCGCCGCCGACGGCGCGGTGACGGCGGTGCGGCTG
>NZ_JABEMG010000256.1 GCF_013004695.1 Promicromonospora citrea | reverse complement strand
CCCGCTGGCGCGGGCCACGGCTGCGCGAGGTCCGCGTGCCGACGCTCGTGGTGCACGGCGCGGACGACCCGCTGATCCGGACGTCGGCGGCCCGGGCGACGGCGCGGGCGATCCCCGGGGCGCGGCTGGTGGTCCTGCCCGACGTCGGGCACGACCTGCCGCCGGTCACCTGGCCGGTCCTCGCGCGGGAGGTGCGGGAGCTGGTGACCTAGTCGCCCAGCTCGCGGGCCACGGCCTGCAGCTCGGCCGCCAGCGACTCGAGGCGGGCGCGCAGGTCCGGCGCGGCGGGCTCGGGCCCGGCGGGCGCGGGCTCGTCCAGGACTGCGACGTCGAACACGACCCGGTCGGCGCGGTGCCACGTGCGGAACACCTCGACGGGGCGCGCGGCGCCGTCGGTGCTGGTGCCCTCCAGCACGAGCACGGGCGTGCCGACCGCGACGCGCAGGAGCCCGGCGGTCTCGGTGTCGGCGCCCACCGCGCGGACCTGCCGCTGCCCGGCCACGATCCGCGTGCCGAACCGGCGGCGGACCGTGGCGTGCAGCGAGGCGTCGGTGAGCTCCTGCGCGGTCAGGCCCGCGAGCTCGCCGGGCAGCCAGGTCTCGATGACGGCGATCGGCTCCCCGGCCGCGCCGCGCAGGCGCCGCAGGTGCACGACCTCCGGCGTGCCCAGCACGCGCGTGGCCTCGGAGGCCGGCTCGGTGCCCAGCTCGAGCACCTCGGTGGTCACGTGCCCGCCGCCGTCCTCGATCTGCGTGGACAGGCCGGGCAGGCGCTGCACGAGCCGGTGCAGCTCGCCGCGCTCGCGGACCGTCGTGCCGCGCCCGCGGCGCCGCTCCACCAGACCCTCCTGCTCGAGCGACGCCAGCGCCTGCCGCACGACCGAGCGGGACACGCCGTAGCGCTCCTGCAGCTCGGCCTCCGTGGGCACGTGGGCGCCCGGCGCGAGCGCGCGGCCCAGGATCTGGGCGCGCAGCTCGCTCGCGAGCCGCCGGTGCAGCGGTGTGCCGTCGGGTCCGGGGAGGTGGGGAGGCATTACCGGGTCGTGGCCTTCTGCGCCGTCTGCCAGACGTGGTCCCAGCCGGGGGCCAGGTCGGCGGCGCGCTCGATCGCGAGCACGAGGCTCGCCTCGCGCGCGATGCCCTGCCCGGCGATGTCGAACGCCGTGCCGTGGTCGACCGAGACGCGCACGACGGGCAGGCCGACGGTGATGTTCACGCCGTCGTCGCCGTACACGGCCTTGAACGGGGCGTGGCCCTGGTCGTGGTAGCAGGCCACGACCATGTTCCACTTCCCCTTGACCGCCGCGGGGATGAGGGCGTCGGCGGGCAGCGGGCCGTGCGCGTTGATGCCCCGCTCGCGTGCCGCCGCGACGGCGGGGGCCAGCACGTCGGCGTCCTCGTCACCGAACAGGCGGTTCTCGCCGGCGTGCGGGTTGAGGCCCGCCAGGCCGATCGCCTCGTCCGGCCGGCCGAGCGCCGCCGTGAACGCGCCCGCGAGGTCGAGCACGTCGCGCGTGCGCTCGGGCGTGATGTCCTCGATCGCCTGCCGCAGCGAGACGTGCGTGGTGAGGTGGAAGAAGTACAGGTCGCCCGCCGACAGCACGAGGCTGAAGTTCTGCACGCCGAACTCGTGTGCCAGCAGCTCGGTGTGCCCGGGCCACCGGTGCCCGCCCGCGTGCATCGCCGCCTTGTTGAGCGGCGGGGTGACGATGCCGTCCACGAGCCCCTCGCGCGCCAGGCGGCAGGCCTCGACGACGAACCGGTACGCGCCGTCGCCGGCGGCCGCGCTGAGCTCGCCGAGCGGCACGTCGGCGAGGGAGGGGCCGGTCTGCACCAGCTCGATCGTGCCGGGGACGTTGGCGGCGTCGGCCGGCGAGCCGATGACGCGCACCGCGTCCGGGTCCTGGCCGAGCGCCGTGACCGCGCGCCGCATCGCGTCGGCGTCGCCCACGACCACGGGCACGCAGCGTTCGCGCAGGTCGTCGTGGCCGAGCAGCGCCTTGGCGGTGATCTCGGGGCCGATGCCTGCGACGTCGCCGAGGGTGACGGCGAGGGTGGGGATGCTCACGGGGTTACCTCCTGGTGGGAACAGTACGACCTCAGGGTGGCGAGGACGTCGACGACGGTCCGGGGGGTGCCGAAACCGCCGGCCTTGGTCACGACGACGGTGCCGTCGGCGGGACCGCCGACGAGCCGGCCGACCGGCACGCCCTCGGCGACCGAGCCGGTCACGTGCACGCTGCGCGCGCCGAGCTGCTGGACGCGCTGGGCCTCGACGCCGGGACCGGCACCACGACCGGCACCACCACCGACCGGAAGGACACCCCGTGACCCGTCCCACCGCGCACCACCGCCCGCACCACCGCCCGGG
>NZ_JABEMG010000255.1 GCF_013004695.1 Promicromonospora citrea | reverse complement strand
CGGGCCCGTGGGCGCCACGACGCGGGTGGGCGCGGTGGGCGGCGGCATCACCCGCGCGGTGCCGGGGGGCGGCACGACGGCGGTCCGGTCGCCGCCCTGCACCGCCGGGGCGGCGGGGCCTGCGGCCGGTGTGCGGGTGGTCTCGTCGGACACGAAGCGCTCCTCAGCATGGCACCGGGACGACCGGTGGGGACCTGAGAAAACCTATCAGCGTCCCGCCGAACCGCCTGGTCCTGGCTGTGGTCGGTTGTGTGCCGGTCCTGTGACCGGCCCTGTGACCGGCCCCGTGACCCGGCCCCGTGACCCGGCCCTGTGACCCGGCCCCGCGTGCCGGCTCAGCCGTCCCCGCCGGGCAGCACGTCCTGCAGCTGCTCGTCGACCTTCTGCTCGAGGTTCTCCGTCGCGTCGCGCTGCACGTCGTCCGCGGTCTTCTCCAGCTCCTCGCGGGCCTGGTCCGTGGCGTCCTGCTTGGCGTCCTCGATCGTGTCGTCGACCGACTGCCGGACGTCGTCGCGCACCGTCTGCGCGGTCTCCTGCGCGTACCCGACGATGCCGCCGACGGCGAACACCACGATCCACGCGAACACGACCAGGCCGAACGGCCACACGGCGGGCTTGGTGTCGAGCGAGCGGATGGTGCCCAGCAGCCCGGCGATCGCCATGCCGAGCACCGGGATCGTCAGGTTGGCGGCCTGCTCGGACCACTCGGGGTTCAGGTTCAGCATCGCGAGCACGCCGTCGCCGATGCCGCGGAACAGCGGGAACTGCGCCACGTCGGGCATGACGTCGAAGCCCGGGACCAGCCGCACCAGCTGGTACACCCCGAGCACGAGCAGCAGGCGCGGGACCCAGGCCAGGACGGCGCCCGCGACGGCGCCGCCGGGGCCCTCGTCGTCACGGTCCCGGCGGGGCGACGGCGACGGCGACCCTGCGAGATCCTGCCCGAACGGCGAGCCTGCCTGCTGCTGCCCCCACGCCGGCGCGGACTGCTGCTGCCACGGGTCGGGCGGCTGCTGCCCGGGCTGCCCGTACCCGGGCTGCGCGTAGCCCTGCTGACCGTGTCCCTGCTGCCCGTAGCCGCCCTGGCCGTAGGCGTCCTGGCCGTAGGCCTGGCCCGGCTGACCGCCCGGCTGACCGCCCGGCCGGGCACCCGGAGCCGGGTACCCCTGGACGGGCTGCCCGTACACCTGGGTCGGCGGCGCCTGCGTGCCCGCCCCGCCGTCGACGCCCGGCCCCGCCTCGGCCGACCCGGGTGCCGGACCGTACGCCGGCCCGTAGGCCGACTCGCCGGGCCGGTACGGCCGCGCGGGCGGGGGAGCGGCGGCGCGGAAGTCGCGGCTCGCGCCGCCCTGGCCCGTGCCATGCGGTGGCAGCATCTGCGTGGCGTCCCCCGCGGGACCGCCGAGCACCTGCGTCGCGTCCGCGGCCGGGCCGCCGAACACCTGGGTCCGGTCACCGGCGCCGTCGCCCTGCGCGTTCCCGTAGCCCGCGTGGTCGGCGGTGACGGGGTCCATCCGCTGGGTCGCGGCGTACGGCGACGGGCCCGACGCCGCCCCCGGCTGCCCGATCCGTCTGCCCCCGGGGGCGGTCGCGGGCTGGACCTGGGTAGGGTCGTCCGCCGGCGGGATGCGGCGGGTGGGCTCGTCGGGCACGCGAAGGCTCCTCGGTTGTGGCCGGGTTCGACTCCTGTTTGCGCGAGAACCTACCAGGTGGGGTGATTGCCCCGTTGGGCTGGCCAGCGGCGCCAACATGTCCGACCCTTGCATCGGGGGCGAACCCACGCGACGCCGTCGACCCCAGGAACTTCGGAGGAAACGCATGAGCTCTGACACCGTGCCGCGCTGGCCCCGGATCGACGCGATCGTCCGGGAGGACGGCACCGGCGAGGTGACCATCGACGGGACCTATCACCCGATCAGCACGGGCAGCCTCGAGGAGGCCCGGGTGGAGGTGCTGCGCCGGGTGACGGAGAACGCCGCGCGCGTCGGGCGCCCGGTGCGGGCCTCGGCGACCGGTCCGGAAGGGCTCTGGAACCTCATCGTGCACCCGGACGGCACCGTCGTCCCCGAGGAGGACGAGGTCGCCCCGGCGTCGGCACCGACACCGCAGGCCCCGGCCGCGAGCCCGCCCGCGTCTCCCGGCATCCCTCCGGCGACCGGCGCGCCGACGCAGGCGCCCGGCCCGCTGTTCGAGAGCCCGGTGTTCGAGGACGTGCCCGCGGAGCCCGACCCGGAGGACACGGTGCGCCGCGTCCCGTCGCCGGGCCCCGCTCCGGACGCCGACGCCGACGCACAGCCCCCGGCCGACGCCGGGGAGGCGCCGACCAGCCCCGGCGTCCCGCCGTCCGCCGACCCGCTGCCGCGCCCCGACCTGACCGCGCCGCCGCGCACGGACCTGG
>NZ_JABEMG010000254.1 GCF_013004695.1 Promicromonospora citrea | reverse complement strand
GCGCGGCGGAGGCACCGGGGCGCCTGGCCGCGCGGGACGGCTCGTCCGGGCGGGACCCGGCTGAGGACCCGGCCGACGATCCGGCCGTGGACCCGTCCCGGAGCGACCGGCGTGCGGTGCGTCAGGTGCTCGCAGCGGTCCGCCGCTGGGCGCCCCGTCTCGAACGCCTCGACCCTGCGGGCGAGCTCGCCGTGCTCGACCGGTACGGCGGGACGCTCCTCCACCCCGATGCGCCGGGCTGGCCGGCGAGCCTCGACGATCTCGGCGACATCGCGCCCCTGTGCCTCTGGGTCCGCGGCGAACCGGACCTCGACCGGCTCGCGCAGCGGTCGGTGTCGCTCGTCGGCTCCCGTGCGTGCACCGACTACGGCGTCCGCGTGACCCGGGCGCTCGCGAGCGGGCTCGCCGACCGCGGGTTCACGCTCGTGTCCGGCGGCGCCGCGGGCATCGACGCCGAGGTGCACCGCGGCGCGCTCCTCGCCGACGCGCCCACCGTGGCCTTCCTGGCGGGCGGTGTCGACCGGCTCTACCCCGCGACCAGCACCGACCTGTTGCGCCGGGCGGCCGAGCACGGCGGCGCCGTCGTGAGCGAGGTGCCACCGGGCTCCGTGCCAGGCAAGCAGCGCTTCCTCAAGCGCAACCGGCTCATCGCCGCGCTCACCTCCGGCACGGTCGTGATCGAGGCGGCCGCGCGCTCGGGCGCGCTGTCGACGGCCAACCACGCGGCCCGTCTCCTGCGGCCCCTCGGTGCGGTGCCGGGGCCCGTCACCTCGATGGCCTCGGTCGGCTGCCACGAGCTGCTGCGGCGGGGGGCAGCGGTCTGCGTGACCGACGCCGCCGAGGCGGCGGAGCTCGTCGGCTACCTGGGGGAGACCGCGCCCGCCCGGCACGGCGACGCGCGCCCCGGCGACGACCTCGACGACGTCGGCAAGGCGGTGCTCGACGCCCTGCCGGTGCGCGCGCCTGCCCACGAGCGTTCCGTGGCCCGCGCCGCCGGGCTGGCGCTCGCGGACACGACCGGCGCGCTCGGGCTGCTCGAGCTCATGGGACTGGCCGAGCAGAAGGACGGCGGCTGGCGCAGACGCTGACCGGGGGAGAAGGGGCGGGCCGGCGGGCAGGACCCGACGGCGCGCCTTCTTCACCCGACGGCGACCGAGGCGCACACTGGCAAACGTGGACCTTACCGACCTGTCCGGCTTGCCTCGGCTCCCCGAGCAGATGTCCGACGCCGTCTCCCGGTTCGCCAGCTACCTCGATGCGCAGCGCGGGCACTCCGCCCACACGCGCCGCGCCTACGTGGCCGACGTGACCGACCTGCTGCGGTACGGGATGCGGCACGGCGCGACCCACCTCGACGCGATCGACCTCGCGCTGCTGCGCGGCTGGCTCGCGTCCCAGTCCGAGCGCGGTCTGGCGCGCTCGACGCTCGCGCGCCGTGGCGCCTCCGCGCGCGCGTTCCTGCGCTGGGCGCACCGCACCGGCCTCGTGCCCGTCGACCCGTCGGCACGGCTGGCCAGTCCCAAGGTGCCGCGCACGCTGCCGACCGTCCTCGACGTCGACGCCGCGAGCCGCCTGCTCGACGGCGCCCGGGCGGCTGCCGACTCCGCCGACGAGGCGAGCCGGCCCGCTGCCCTGCGCTCGTGGGTGGCCGCCGAGCTCCTGTACGGCGCGGGAGTCCGCGTCGGCGAGCTCGTGTCCGTCGACGTCGGCCAGGTGGACGCTCGCGACCGGCTGGTGCGGGTGCTCGGCAAGGGGGGCAAGGAGCGTGTGGTGCCGTTCGGCGTGCCGGCCGCTCGAGCCGTCGAGGCGTGGCTGGCGCACGGCCGGCCGGCCCTCGTGACCGCGACGACGGGTGACGCCCTGCTCGTCGGCGAGCGCGGGGGTCGCTGGGGCCAGCGCCAGGTCCGTGAGGCGATCCACCGGCTCGCCGCGCAGGCGGGCGTCGAGGACGTGGCGCCGCACGCGCTGCGGCACTCGGCGGCCACGCACCTGCTCCAGGGCGGCTCCGACCTGCGCTCGGTCCAGGAGGTGCTGGGCCACGCCAACCTCGCGACGACCCAGCGGTACACCCACGTCGACGCCGAGCGCCTCCGCAGCGTCTACGCGCAGGCCTTCCCGCGCGCCTGACCTGGACCACCTGGACCACCTGGACCACCGACGGTCCCCTTCGAGAACGACCTGCGGGACGGCTCGGGGCCGAAAGACGTCCCGGAGGTCGTTCTCGAAGCGGACCTCGGCCGGTGACCGCCGGGCGTGCGGGTCGTCAGCGGTCCGGGAGGAGCACGATCGGCGGACGGTGCAGGAGGGTGAGCGGGTCCAGGTAGCGCTCGCCCCGGCGCACACCCCAGTGCACGCAGGAACGCGGGGCGCAGTGGCCCGCGGCGCTCGGCCCGGGCCCGCCGCGCTGCGGCCCGCCGGGCCGACCGGCCACCCCGGCGCCCTCGAC
>NZ_JABEMG010000253.1 GCF_013004695.1 Promicromonospora citrea | reverse complement strand
GGGCAGCCCGGCCGCACCGGGCGGGGCGGCGACGAGCACACCGGCAGCGCCGACCGACGAGCCCCCGACGCCCCGCGCCCGCCCCTCCGACGGCGGCCAGGGCGGCCACGTCCCGGGCGGCCCCACCGCCACGGTGGACGACGACGAGCTCCGCCCGAAGCCATTCATCGAGGGCAACGACCCGAAGCTCCCCTGACGGGCTGCCGCGGGGACCTCGAGCACGCCGGGGCCGAACCACCGGCACCAGGACACAAGAAAGGCCCGGTCCGCGTGAGACCGGGCCTTTCTTCTGTACCCCCAGCGGGATTTGAACCCGCGTTACCGCCGTGAGAGGGCGACGTCCTAGGCCGCTAGACGATGGGGGCCTGAACTGATCCACCGGCCGGAGCCGGAAGACCTGCGTACCCCCAGCGGGATTTGAACCCGCGTTACCGCCGTGAGAGGGCGGCGTCCTAGGCCGCTAGACGATGGGGGCCTGAACTGTTACTGCCGTACTGCTGACGTGCGCTGGGGTACCAGGACTCGAACCTAGACTAAGTGAACCAGAATCACTCGTGCTGCCAATTACACCATACCCCATGGGGGTTTCAGCCTCGCGATGCACCTGTCCCTGACAGGCTTCCCGTGGAGGCCTTACCGCTGGAGAACATTACCTGACCTCGGACGGTGCGCCAAACGGGATCGGCGTGCCCTCCGTCACCCCACGTCCTGGCCGTAGCCGAGCGCGGCCGGGAGCTCGTCCAGCGTCTCCACGACCACCACCCCGGCGGCGCGCAGGGCGTCCGGGTCCTGGGAGTCCCCGTCGGTGCGACCCGGCAGCGTGGGGCCGCCGTAGCCGGGCCCGCGCCGGTGCCCGGCCCGGTCGATCCACACGCCCGTCAGGCCCGCCTCGTGGGCCGCCAGCGCGTCGACGGTGGGCTCGTCGCCCACGTACGCCGTCCGCGCCGGGTCGGTGCCCAGCAGGCGCGCACCCTCGAGGAACACCCGCGGGTCGGGCTTGCCGAAGCCGAGCGTGTCGACGCCGACCAGCACCGGCAGGTCGGCCAGCCCGGCGAGCTTCAGCTTGCGCTCCTGCAGCGCGGCGGCGGCGTTCGTCACCACCCCGGCGCGCAGCCCCGCGGCGAGCACGGCGTCGACGGCCGCCCGGGCGTCGTCGTGCGCGGTCCAGGACCTCTCGAAGGTGCCCCAGAAGATCTCGTCCCAGGCCGCGAAGCCCTCCTCGGTCACGGGCCGGCCGCCGAAGGTCTCGTGCAGCAGCTCGGCCCGGTGCAGGCGCTGCGTGTCGTGGTCCATCTCGCCGCGGGTGTAGCGGCGGTAGAAGCCACCCGGGTCGGTGCGCCAGTGCGACAGGATCTCCTGGCCGCGCTCGGGTGGGACGTGCGGCAGGTACTCCGCCCGGATCGCCTCGAGCGCCACGGCGAAGGCGCCCTTGGTGTCGACGAGCGTGTCGTCGACGTCGAACAGCACGCCCTCGATCACGCGGCCACCTCCTCGGCTCGGACATCAGGTCGGGCATCAGGTCGGGCATCGCGACGGACGTCGCCCGGCACGAGCACCGCCGGCCGCTGGCGACGCGCCCACCAGAGCAGCACCGCGGCCGTCACCACCGTCCCCGCGATGCTCACCGCGCCCTCGGCCGGTGTCACCTCGGTGACGAGCAGCGAGTCGGCCAGCCCGTCGTAGGCGATGGCGAAGCCGAACGCCACGAGGTTGTTCGCCGCGTGCATCGCGACGGCGAGCTCCAGCCCGCCCGCACGCCACACCAGCAGGCTCGCGACCAGGCCGAACACGAGCCGGTCGGCGAACAGCCAGGGGCTCTGCGAGCCGTGCGCCATCGCGAACAGGACCGCCGTCACGACGGCGGGCAGCACGAGGGCGACCCAGCGCCACCGCAGCATGCTGCCGAGCCACTGCGTCGCCCAGCCGCGGAAGAAGTACTCCTCCCCCGCGGCCTGCAGCGGCGTGGTCAGCAGCACCACGACGGCGAGCGCGAGCCAGCTCGCGGCGGGGGTCAGGGGCCAGAGCGCGTCGTCGCCCCCGGCGGGCTCGCTGCCGAGGCCCAGGGCGGAGACGAGCAGGCTGCCCGCCAGGGTCAGCGGCAGGAGGAGGACCAGCGACAGCCCGAGCCCGCCGAACAGCAGGCGCCGGCGCACCCGGCCCACGACGGACGTCACGAGGCCCGGGCGGCCGGCCTGCACGAGGGTCGCCAGGATTGCCGCGGGGATGCCCAGCGCGAGCGCGAGGTTGGTCAGCAGCATGCCGGCGGGGCTGACGAGGAACTCGTCGGTCGCCGGGTCGCCGAGGTCGAGCCCCACCACCTGCGCGACGACCAGGCCGAGCGTCGCCACGAGGATCAGCCCCGCGGCGGCGCCGACCCCCGCCAGGAGCGTCGCCAGGCCGAGCACCGGCCGCCACCACCGGTGCCGCGGCCCGCGCAGCGCCTGCGGGTACTCCCGGGGCCCGGCCGGGACCGGCGGCGGGAGCACCGGCTGCTGGAACACGGGCGCGGGCGTC
>NZ_JABEMG010000252.1 GCF_013004695.1 Promicromonospora citrea | reverse complement strand
CGAGGCCCGCGAGCAGCGCGCGGTAGGCGCGCCGCGCGGCGGGCCCTACGCCGTCGGGCCCCGCCCACAGGGCGTCCCCGCGCAGCTCCGCCGGGGTGAGCGAGCCGGCGAGCTCGAGCGCGAGCCGCGGGTTGCCCGCGCTCCACCACCGCAGCTGCTCGACGACGTCGGCCGCGACGGGCGTGCTCAGCTCCGTGTCGAGCACGCGGCGCAGGGCGGCGCGGTCCAGCGGCCCCAGCTCGAGCACCTCGACGTCGTCCGAGAGCTGTTCGACCGCGATGCTGCGCACCGCGGCGATGACCCGCCAGTCCTGCCCGTACGCCTCGTCCGCGAGGTGCTGGAGCCAGCGCGCGCGGTCCTGCGTGAGCACGCCGACGTCGTCGACGAACAGGACGCGCGGGCCCGAGCCGAGCTGGTCCGCGCCGGTCGACACCGCACGCAGCAGGCCCGCCGCGTCGAGCTCGGCGTCGCCCGCATGGTCGGGCACGGCCCAGGCGGACAGGTCGATGCGGCGCGTGGTGTCGAGGTCGTGCGCCGACGGGCGGGTCGAGCACGGGCGCACGATCCGCACGGCCGACGAGCCCGCCCCGACCTGCCGCAGCGCCTGCAGCACCGTCGCCGTCTTGCCGATCCCGCTGAGCCCGCGCACGACGAGCACCGTCGGGTCCAGGTCCGTCGCGAAGTGACCGATGACGCGCAGCTCCCGGTCACGGCCGTGGACCACGAGATCTCTCCCCCTGACGCCTGCCTGGCCCGTCATCGACTCCGACAGCACCGGAGGAACGGCCACGGAAGGCCCGTAGCTTGATGGCACGCAAACCCCAATTCGCCACTTACATGAATATTGATGAGAAGCGCGTCAGGGAGTCTATGTCAGGTGAGAATTCGTGCGAATTGTGACTGTGGTACGGAATTAGATCACGAATGCCCATTTCATTACACCAGTCGAACGGAGTCGGCATCTCGTGGCTGTGTCCCCCGGCCCTCGGCGGGGGCGACGGCCGCCCGTCAACGGCCCAGGATCTCCGCGACCACGGCGGGCACCGCACGGGCGATCTCCAGCGCCGCGACCGGCCCGCCCGCCGACGCCCGCGTCGCGGCCCGCCCGTGCACCAGGACGGCCGCGGCGGCGAGGCGCGCCGCGAGCGTCTCGTCCCGGACGGCCTCGGCCGAGCGCCCGGCGAGCAGCGTGCCGAGGATGCCCGCGAGCACGTCGCCGGCGCCTGCCGTCCCGGTCCACGCGGGCGCGTCCGCCTGGGTGTAGACGTCACCCGGGCCTGCCACGACCGTGACTGCCCCCTTGAGCAGGATCGTGGCGCCCGTCGCCTGGTGGGCGGTGCGCGCCCAGTGCAGGGGACGCGCCTCCACCGCCGCCCGGTCCACGTCGTGGCCGAGCCCGCGCAGCAGCTCGGCCAGCTCGCCCGCGTGCGGCGTGAGCACCGCGAACGCCGGCAGCCTGTGCTCCAGCATCGTCAGCGCGCCCGCGTCGACGACGGCGGGCACCCGGCCGCCCGTGACGTCCTCGGACAGCACGCCCGTCACCGCGGCGAGCGCCCCGAAGATCCGGCGGGCCTGGCCCTCGTCGTCCGGTCCGTCGTCGTCGGGGTCGAGCACGGGGACGCCGGGACCGAGCACCCAGGCCTGGACCCGTCCGCCCGCGACGACCACCTCGGGCCGGGCCAGCAGCACGCGCGTGCCGACCGACTCGGGTCCCAGGTAGCGCACCATGCCGGCACCGGTGAGCACCGCGCCCGACGTCGCGAGCACGGCGGCGCCCGGGTACGTGCCCGTCCCCGCGACCACGCCGACCACGCCGCGCGTGTACTTGTGGTCGCCCGGCCCCGGCACGGGCCAGAGCTCCGCCACGTCGGCGGCCTCGAGCCGCAGCACGCGCCCGGCCGCGGGGTCCGCGGCTCCCCAGGCGTGGCGGGGGCCTGCGGTGCGCGGTGCGGCACCCGGCGTGGCAGGGAACCCGATGTCGACCAGCTCCACGGCACCGGCGACGCCCGCGGCGGGCGGCAGGACCAGGCCGGGCTTGAGGGCGCCGAAGGTGACCGTGCGGTCAGCTCGCAGGACCGGGCCGGGGAGCGCTCCGTCGTCCACGCCGATCCCGCTGGGGATGTCGACGGCGACCGTGTACGGCCACTGGTCGCCCGCGGCCGCACGAGCGTCGGCGAGCGCCCGCACGAGGCCGCCTGCCGGCGGCCGGAGCGCACCGCGTGCGCCGACGCCGACCAGCCCGTCGAGCACGACGTCGGCACCGCGCACGGCCTCGACGACGGCGGGGACGCGGAGGTCGGCCAGGCTCGCCACCTGGCCGCCGACCTCGCGGAACCGGGCGAGGCCTGCCTCGTGCGCGCGGGCGGACGCGAGGACCGCGGTGACCGTCAGCCCGCGCTGCACGAGGTGCGCGCCGGCGTAGAGGGTGTCGCCGCCGTTGTTCCCCGGCCCGACGAGCAGCACGG
>NZ_JABEMG010000251.1 GCF_013004695.1 Promicromonospora citrea | reverse complement strand
GGCGAACCGGTGGTCGGCGTGCCGGCCGTCGGCGCGGTAGCTGATGCCCGCCAGCGTGTGGCCCGGCGGGTCGACGCCGAGCGCGCGCACCGCGCGCAGCGCCCCCGGCAGCAGCCCCTCGCCGCACGCCTTGTCGAGGCCGCCGTCGAGCACGCCCGCCCGACGGTCCACGACCAGCACCTCGAGGCCCGCCTCCCGGGCGCGGACGGCGGCCGCGAGCCCGACCGGTCCTGCGCCCACCACCACGACGTCGGCGTCGCGGCTCATCCGGCCCCACCCGGAGCGCGCGCACCGCGGCTCGCTCCGCCGGTCGCGGACCGCAGGGCCCGCTCCTCCGCCGGGATGCGGAACCTCGCCAGCAGCACAGCGTTGAGCACGGTGAACACCAGGGCGGTGACCCAGCCGGTGTGCACGAGCGGGAGCGCGACCCCCTCGACCACCACGGCGACGTAGTTGGGGTGCCGCAGCCACCGGTAGGGTCCCGTGGCCACGAGCGGCAGGCCGGGCACCACGATGACGCGCGTGTTCCAGCGCGGGCCCAGCGTGCCGACGCACCACCAGCGCAGCGCCTGGCTCGCGAGGACGAGCACGAGCATCGGCCAGCCCAGCCACGGCAGGAACGGGCGCTGGGCGGCGACGACCTCGACGACGCACGCGACGAGCAGGCCGGTGTGCAGCGCGACCATGGCCGGGAAGTGCCCCCGGCCCGACTCGACGCCGCCGCGCGCGAAGGACCAGCGCGCGTTGCGCGCCGAGACCACGAGCTCGGCGAGGCGCTCCAGCGCCGTCAGCCCCACCAGTACGACGTAGGTGACCAGCACGTCACCGACCTCCCATCCGCAGCAGCACCAGCTCGCACGCCACGCCCGGCCCGAACGCCATGAGCACGGCGGGCGACCCCGGTGGCGCGTCGTCGTGCGCGAGCGTGCGGGCGAGCACGTCGAGCACCGACGAGGAGGACAGGTTGCCCGCGCACGCCAGGCTCGCACGGCTCTCGCGCACGGCGTCCTCCGGCAGCCCGAGGGTGTCGCGGACCGCGTCGATGACGCGCGGCCCGCCCGCGTGCACCACCCAGGTCGGCACGTCGCCCGGGGTCAGGTCGTGGTCGGCGAGCAGGCCCTTGACGTCGGCGAGCAGGTGCGCGGCCAGCAGGTCCGGCAGGCCCGCGGAGAGCACGATCGCGAACCCCGTGTCGCGCACCTCCCAGCCGAGCGCGTCCGTGGTGCCCGGGTACAGGTGCGAGCGCGTGTCGACGATCGTGGCCGGTGCGCGCCCGCCGCCGCGCGCCAGCGGGTGCCGCTCACCGACGACGACGACCGCCGCGGCGCCGTCACCGAACAGCCCGGACGCCACCATGTTCGCGGTCGAGTCGTCGCCGTGCTGGAGCGTGAGGGAGCACAGCTCGACGGAGACCAGCAGGGCGACGTCGTCGGGCCGGCCCAGCAGGTGGTCGTGCACGCGGGCCAGCCCCGCGGCACCGCCCGCGCAGCCCAGGCCGAACGACGGCGTGCGCCGCACGTCCCCGCGCAGGCCGAGCCGCTCGGCGAGCAGCACGTCGAGGGAGGGCGCCGCGACGCCGGTCACGGACGTCGCGAACACGTGGTCGACGTCCTGCGGTGCCAGGCCGGCGCTGTCGAGCGCGCGGCGGCAGGCCTCCTCGGCGAGCGCCGCCGCCTCGCGGACGAAGATCGCGTTGGTCGTGCCCAGCGAGTGCAGGCCCGCGTACTCCTCCAGCGGCAGCACGAGGTGCCGGTGGTCGACGCCCGCGCTCGCGTGCAGGCGGCGCAGCAGCGCGCCCCGGCCCGGTTCGGACGCCACGAGCGGGCCGACGGCGGCCGTGATCGCCGCCTGGTCGTACACGTGCTCCGGCAGGACCGGCTCGACCGCTACCACGCAGGACTTCCCGGTATCCGCCATACCGGAATCGTCACCCAGGACGGGGTCACTTGCGCGGCGAGGCGGCCGGGCCGTCCGCGCGTCGCGGCACCCTGCGAGCGGACCCGGGTGCGGCTAGGTTCGGCGCATGACCTCGGCCGGGACGTCCAGCGGACAGGCGGCCGCACCGGTCGCGCGGCGCGTGCTCGGGCTCGTGCGCGCGAGCCACGCCGCGCCCGCCGTCGTGGTGACCGGCCTGGCCACCGCGCTCGCCGCCGCCCTCGGCTCTCCGCCGGCGACCGTCGTGCTCGTGGCGGTCGCCGTCGGCACGGGGCAGCTCTCGGTCGGCTGGTCCAACGACTGGATCGACGCCGCGCGGGACCTCGCCGTCGGGCGGCGCGACAAGCCCGTGGTCGCGGGCCTCGTCACGCCCCGCACGCTGCGGCGGGCGGCGCTCGCCGCCGTGGCGGTGTGCGCCGTCGCCTCGCTCGCGCTGGGCGTGCTGCCCGGTGTCGCGCACCTCGTGGCCGTGGCCGGGGCGTGGGCGTACAACGCGCGGCTCAAGGCGACGGTGTGGTCGTGGCTGCCCTACGCGGTGTCGTTCGGCCTCCTCGCCGTCGCGGTCGTGCTCGCGGCGCCCGGACCGCGCGTCCCCGCCGGCTGGGCGGTCACGGCCGTCGCGGTGCTCGGGGTCGGCGCGCACGTCGCCAACACGCTGCCCGACCTCGAGGACGACGCCGCCACCGGCGTGCG
>NZ_JABEMG010000250.1 GCF_013004695.1 Promicromonospora citrea | reverse complement strand
GGCCGACCGCGGCACCGCCGGCGCACCCGCGCCGCGAGGACGGCAGCCGGACGGGCGGCGCGTCCGAGGTGACCGCCGCGCCGCTCGGCGACACCGATGCGGAGCCCGACGCCGACGGCAGCGCGGACCAGCCGTGGCCGCTCGGCGACACCCAGCGCCTCGGCGACGGGTCGTGCTGGGTCGCCGCCGTCGAGGCCGTCGAGGACGACCGGGCCGAGATCACCGTCTCCTGCGACCAGGCGGGCACGAGCGGGTACGGCACCCCGACGCCCCAGGAGTGGCTGGAGGTGTGGGCCGTCGGCAGCGACGGGTCGGCCCGGCAGGCCACCGCAGGGACCGGGTCGTCGTCGGGCACGTTCTGGACGCAGGGCGCGCTGGCCGACCCGTCGGCTGTCGCGCTCACGGTCACGCTGCCCGACGTCGGACCGCTCGCGTCGGTCGAGATCCGGCACCGGGACGGCTACGGCTGGCACTGGGCGACGACGGCCTGACGCGGTCGTCGGCCGAACCGGCTCACCGCACCAGGCGCGGCAGCACCTCACGCCCGAAGGCCTCGATCCACGCCCGCTGGTTGCGGCCGACGTTGTGCAGGTAGATGCGGTCGAAGCCCAGGTCCACGTACCGCTGGATCGACGCCCTGTGCTCGTCGAGATCGGCCGACACCAGCAGGCGGCCCTCGAAGTCCTCCGGCCGCACCATCCGGGCGAGCTGCGCGAAGTCGTGCGGTGAGCGGATGTCGGACCGCGGGAACCGCATGCCCGCGACCGGCCACTCGGTGAGCGCGTTGGTCATCGCCTCGTCCGGGGTCGGCGCCCAGGACAGGTGCAGCTGCAGCGCCGTGGGCATGCGGTCCGGGTCCCTGCCCGACTCGCGGGCGCCGTCGGCGAACCGGGTGAGCAGGGCCGCCATGCGCTCCAGCGGCGCTGCCTGCGTGATCAGGCCGTCCGCGGTCCGGCCGGCGCGCCGGGCCGTGACCGGGCCGGCCGTCGCGACGAGGATCTCCGGCGCGGCCTCGGGCATCGTCCACAGCCGCGTGGACTCCAGCCGGAAGTACGTGCCCGCGTGCTTGACGTCGCGCCCGGCCAGCGACCCGTTGAACAGCTTCCGGATGATCTCGACCGCCTCGAACATGCGGTTGATCCGCTCCGGCGCCTCGGGCCAGTAGCCGCCGACCACGTGCTCGTTGAGCGCCTCGCCCGAGCCCACGCCCAGCCAGTGCCTGCCCGGGTTCATCGCGGCGAGCGTCGCCGACGCCTGGGCCACGACCGCGGGGTGCCAGCGGAAGGTCGGCGCGGTCACCGGGCCCAGGTCGCCCGTCGTGTGCTCCGCCGCGGCGGCGAGCACGTTCCACACGAACCCGGCCTGGCCCTGCTGCGGCGTCCACGGCTGGAAGTGGTCGGCCGCCATCATGCCGGAGAAGCCGTGCTGCTCCGCGTAGGCCGCCAGCTCGACCGCCTCGCGCGGGGCGAACTGTTCGAGCATCGCGGCATAACCGATGGTCACCACGCGGACAGCCTATGCGCCGCGTGGCCGCCGTCAGAGCCGGCCGTGCCGCCGCAGCAGCACGAGGGCGTCGAGCGTGACGAGGCCGCGCCACTCCACGACGTGCCCGGGCGACCAGTGCAGGAAGTCGAAGTCCCAGCCCCCGTCGTCCTGCTGCGCGGCCTGCAGGCGGTCCAGCTCGGCCTCGATCTGCTCGTCCGTGTAGAGCGCGCGGCTCGGCGCCCCGGGGTGGGGCGAGACGACGAGCGGACGCAGCACCTCCCCGTCGACCCCGCCCGCCACGGGGATGGTGCCGTCGGGCCGCACCGCGGGGCGCAGGCGCTCGACGGCGGCCGCCGCCCGGCCGGCCTCCTGTACCGCGTCGAGGAACATCACCGCGAACTTCACGGTGTAGCCGCCAACGAGGCCCGGGCCCTCGACCTGCTGCCAGCACCAGGCGGTCGCGCCCTCGAGCCACGGGTGCTCGACGCCGAGCTCCAGCAGGTGCGCCACGATCGGGAAGGTGAGCATGCCGCCGTCGTTCGGCTGCATCCACGGCGCCGCGGGGTGGTCGGCACCGCTCGGCAGCACGTGCGGGACGCGCCCGTCCGGCAGGGTCACACCGGTCAGCCAGTCCGCCGTCTCCCTCGCCAGGCGCACCACGTCGGGGTCGGCGTCGCGACCCAGCTCCGCCAGCACCTCGAGCGCGGACATCGCCGCGGAGACCTGGCTGTCGGGGCCACGCAGGTCGGGTTCGAGGGCGTGGCCCCAGCCGCCGTCCTCGGTGCGGTAGGGACGCAGCGCGTCCAGGACACGGCGCGCCGGGGCGCCCTCGACGAGGACGGCGAACCGGTGCCGTTCCAGCAGCCGGGCGTCGTCGAGGAGGAAGCGGCGGGCCGCGTCGACGTCGGTCTGTGTGCTCATGGGCCCGACGCTATGCGGCGGTCAGCGCCGCGTCTTCCAGGAATCGGACGGGTGTGAGGCCGGTCAGCCGGCGCACCTCGTCCGACATGTGGGTCTGGCTCGCGTAGCCCGCGGCGACGGCGCGCTCGGCGAGCGACGGTCCTCCCGGCGAGGACAGCGCGACCAGCCGGCGCAGCCGCGCCACCCGGGCGAGCGTCTTGGGCCCGTAGCCGACGGCGTCAACGGTGCGGCGGTGCAGGTGACGCTCGCTGACACCGAGCGCGGCGGCGACCGCC
>NZ_JABEMG010000025.1 GCF_013004695.1 Promicromonospora citrea | reverse complement strand
CCGGTCCCATTCCGAACCCGGAAGCTCAGCCCTACAGCGCCGATGGTACTGCCCTGGAGACGGGGTGGGAGAGTAGGACGCCGCCGGACAACCATTCCGTCAGGGGATGGACCCCCGCACCCCACACTGGGTGCGGCACGGGTCCATCCCCTGACGACGTTCACGGCAGGTTTGCGCCGGCACGAGCGCTCGCGCCCGTGCCGGCGCCCGTATGCCGAGGCAACTTGCCGCCTGGAGCCCTGCCGCGACTATCGTGGCGGTGTGAACGCAGATCTGACCCGCACCGGCGCGGACTCCACCGACAACCAGACCGCAGGCTCCACCGACTCCGCGTGGCGCAGGGAGCACTTCGTCTCGCTGCTGCGGTTCGCCGAGGGGTCGATCCGTGAGGACGGCGCGGCCTGCTGGCTGGACGACGCGGGCCGGCCCGACACCTCGCATCCCGTGGAGACGTGGATCACCTCCCGCATGGCGCACATCTTCGCCGTCGGGCAGCTGCTCGGGGTGAGCGGGTCCGGGGCGTACGCCGAGCGGGCGATCGCCGGGCTGCGGGAGGTCCTGGGCGACGCCGAGTTCGGCGGCTGGCTCGCCGCGCGGGGCGAGGGCGACGACCTGGTCGGCACCAAGGAGGCGTACGCGCACGCGTTCGTCGTGCTCGCCGCGTCGACCGGAAAGATTGCCGGTGTCCCCGGCGCCTCCGAGCTGCTCACGGAAGCCCTGGCCGTGCTGGACGCGCGGTTCTGGGAGCCCGAGCACCAGCTGCACCTGGACGAGCGGTCCCGTGACTGGTCCACGACGTCGGACTACCGCGGCGTGAACGCGAACATGCACTCCGTCGAGGCGCTGCTCGCGGCGCACGCCGCGACGGGCGACGCCGTCTGGCTCGACCGTGCCGCGGCGATCGGTGACCGCGTGATCTCCTGGGCCGAGGCCAACGACTGGCGCATCCCCGAGCACTTCGACGCCGCGTGGGCGCCGCAGCTCGAGTACAACGCGGACCGGCCGCACGACCCCTTCAAGCCGTACGGCGCGACGCCGGGGCACGGGCTGGAGTGGGCGCGCCTGCTGCTGCAGATCGACGCGGAGGCCGGTACCGAGGGTCGGCGGACGGCGGCCGCGGCGTCGCTGTTCGACCGTGCGGTCGCCGACGGCTGGGACGAGGCGCACGGCGGCGGGTTCGTGTACACGACGGACTGGTCGGGCGCGCCGGTCGAGCCGCGCCGGTTCCACTGGGTGGCCGCCGAGGCGGTCTCGACGGCGCACGTCCTGGCTCGTGTCACGGGCGAGGAGCGGTACAGCGCGCTCGAGGCCGAGTGGTGGGGCTGGATCCGGAGGTACCTCGTGGACGACGAGCAGGGGTCGTGGCACCACGAGCTCGACACCGACAACCGTCCCTCGGGCCGCACCTGGGTCGGCAAGCCCGACGTCTACCACGCCGCGCAGGCCGCGATCCTCTCGGAGCTGCCGCTGACCGGGTCGTTCGCAGCGTCCGCGCAGCGGGCCGGCCAGATCCTGGCCTGAGGGTCGCGACACCGAACGGACCGGCGCGCTCGGCCCTGACCCGGGGGACAATGGAGGCATGAGGATCTCCGCACGAGCCGACTATGCCGTCCGGGCCGCCGCCGAGCTGGCCGCCTCCGACCAGGACGGGCCCGTGCGCGCCGAGGCCCTGGCTCGCGCGCAGGACATCCCGCACCGCTTCCTCGAGGGAATCCTGAGCGACCTGCGCCGGGACGGGCTCGTCACGAGCCACCGGGGTGCCGGCGGCGGGTACCGGCTGGCCCGGCCGGCCGAGAAGATCACGGTCGCCGACGTCGTGCGCGCCGTCGACGGGCCGCTCGTCTTCGTGCGCGGCACGCGCCCGTCCGACCTCGAGTTCCAGGGCGCGGCCGCGCCGCTGCTCCATGTGTGGGTCGCGCTCCGGGCGAACGTCCGCGCGGTCCTCGAAGCCGTGAGCCTGGCCGACCTCGTGGCGGGCGACCTCCCGGACGAGATCGAGGAGCTCACCCGGGGCGAGTCTGCCTGGGCCAACGCCTGACCCGCACGCCGGCGGACGCACCGGCGTCGTGACCAGCACCTGACCCACGCGTCCACAGGCTGAGACGACGGCTGCCGGCTCGACGGGCGAGCCGCAGGAAACCGCCTCTCGAGGGCGCGTCCTGTTCATGCCGACTAATCCGATCCGTGAGATGACTGTTGTTCCCGACCGGGTAAGGCGGATACCGTGACCCGAGGCCGCGCCGGAGCGGCCCTGCCGTTCACCCCGTCCTCGGAAGGCAACGACCATGAGAACCCTGATCCTGCTGGCGCTCGTCGGCCTCGGCGCGCAGCTGGTGGACGGAAGTCTTGGCATGGCCTACGGCGTCACCTCGACCACCCTGCTGCTCGCGATCGGCACCAACCCGGCGGCGGCCTCGGCGACGGTCCACCTCGCCGAGATCGGCACCACGCTCGCGTCGGGCGCCGCGCACTGGCGGTTCGGCAACGTCGACTGGAAGGTCGTCGCCAAGATCGGCATCCCGGGCGCGGTCGGCGCGTTCGCGGGCGCGACGTTCCTCTCCTCGCTCTCGACCGAGGTCGCGGGCCCGATCATGTCGGTCATCCTGCTGGCTCTCGGCCTCTACGTGCTCCTGCGGTTCACGCTGCAGGGCCTGCCTGCGCGCTCGGACAAGCCCCTGCGCAAGCGGTTCCTCGCCCCCCTGGGCCTCGTGGCCGGCTTCTTCGACGCCACCGGCGGGGGTGGCTGGGGGCCGGTCGGCACCCCGGCGATCCTCGCGAGCGGCCGCCTGGAGCCGCGCAAGGTCATCGGCTCGATCGACACCAGCGAGTTCCTCGTCGCGGTCGCCGCCAGCGCGGGCTTCTTCGTGGGCCTCGCCGGTGAGGGTATCGACGTCACGTGGGTGCTCGCGCTGCTGGTCGGCGGCCTGATCGCGGCCCCGCTCGCCGCGTGGCTCGTGCGTCACGTGCCGCCGCGCGTCCTCGGCTCGCTCGTGGGCGGCCTCATCGTGCTCACCAACGCGCGGACGCTGCTGCGCAGCGACTGGATCGACGCGTCCGACCCGGTCAAGATCCCGATCTACGCGGTGATCTGGCTGGCCTGGGCCGCCGCCGTCGCGTGGTCCGTGCGGGCGCACCTGCGGAACAAGGCCGCGGAGGCCGCGTCCGCCGTGAGCGAGGAGCCGGAGGCCGATAGCGTGAAGGCATGACGCTCGACACGGCCGCGGTGATCACCGTCTCCGACCGCTGCGCACGCGGCGAGGCGGAGGACAGGTCCGGGCCCGCCGCTGTCGCGCTGCTGCGACAGACAGGACTCACCGAGGTCGCCACCTATCTGGTGCCCGACGGCGTCGAGCCGGTCCGTGACGTGCTGCGGACCGCGCTCGGCGCCGGCGCGCGTCTGGTGGTCACCACGGGCGGTACCGGTGTCACGCCGCGCGACCTCACGCCCGAGGGCACCCGGGAGGTGCTCGAGCAGGAGGTCCCCGGCATCGCGGAGGCCGTCCGGCAGCAGGGCGTCGCCGCCGGTGTCCCGACGGCGGTGCTGTCGCGGGGGCTGGCCGGCATCGCGCGGACAGGGGACGGGTCGCGGGCCCTCGTCGTCAACCTGCCGGGATCCTCCGGCGGGGTGCGCGACGGGCTCCAGGTGGTGCTCACCCTGTGGCCCCACGTGCGCGGCCAGCTCGACGGCGCGGACCACTAACCCCCGGCGAACGGCGGCAGCACGTCCACGGTGACGCCGTCGGGGACGGGGGCGGCGTCGTCGGTGGTGCGGGAGCCCGCCACCAGGAGCGTGCACCGCGGCAGCACGGTCGCCAGCCCCGGGTGGGCGTCAGTGAGGGCGGCGCGCAGGGCGGCGACCGACGTCGGGCCCTCGAGCTGCTCGCCCGGGGTGCCCGCGGCCTCGCGCGCGCCCGCGAAGTAGCGCACGGCGATCACGGCTCACGCACCCACTCGCCTGACTTGCCGCCGGTCTTGCGCTCGAGGCGCACGTCGGCGAGCGAGACGGACTTGTCCAGGCCCTTGACCATGTCGACGACGGCGAGGCCCGCCACCGCGACCGCCGTGAGCGCCTCCATCTCGACGCCGGTGCGGTCCGCGGTGCGCACGGTCGCGGTGATCGTGACGCCGTCGTCGGTGACCTCGAGGTCGACCGCGGCGCCGTGCACGCCGATGACGTGGGCCAGGGGCAGCAGCTCCGGCGTCCGCTTGGCGGCGGCGATGCCCGCGACGCGGGCCACGGCGAGCACGTCCCCCTTGGGGACGGCGCCGTCACGCAGGGTGCGCACGACCTCGGGGGTGCAGCGCACGCGGCCGGAGGCGGTCGCGGACCGGACGGTCGGCTGCTTGGCGGTGACGTCGACCATGCGGGCCTGCCCGCGGTCGTCCAGGTGCGTGAAGCTCACGGGTCCAGCGTGCCATGTGACTCACGACATCCCGTTCGACTGTCCGAACTATCCGACCTGTTCTATGGTGACGTTCATCGGAGTCATGAAGCGGCTCCAGGTCCTACTGGATCTGGGAGGTTCACATGTCCGCCGACACCACGCACGCCCTCACCCTCGTGGACGGGGCGCGGAGCGACAGCCTGCCGGCGCTGCCGGGGATCTCGGCAGCCGAGCTGGCAGAGGCTCTCGGCATCGGAACCAACCTTCTCATCGGCCGATACCGTGTCGGCCTGGCTACGGGCGAGTGGTGGTGGTCCGACGAGGTCTACACCATGCACGGCTGGAGGCGCCACGAGGTGGAGCCTGGCCTCGACGCACTACGCTCGCGCAAGCACCCTGACGACCGGGCCCGCGTCGTGCGGGCTGCCGCGGAGTCCCTGCGGCTCGGACGCCCGTTCGCGTGCGCCCACCGGATCGTCGACAAGAACGGCCGCTCGCGGTCGGTGGTCGTCATCGGTCAGGGGCAGCGGGGACCTGAGGGGCCGATGATCGCCGGGTACGTGCTCGACGTGACGCCTGTGCAGAAGGAGGCGCTGAACCGCCGTGCGACCAGCACGGTGAACAGGGCCTTCGTCAGCCAGGCAGCGATCGAGCAGGTCAAGGGCGTGATCATGGCCGTGCGCGGCGTGGACGAGGCGACCGCCGACGTCACGCTGCGCGAGCGGGCCAACGCGGTCGACGTGCCCGTACGGCTCGCGGCCGACCAGGTGATGGCAGCGCTGCGCGCCGACGCCGAGAAGTCGGGGATCACCCCTGCGGTGCTGACCCAGGCGCTCGACGCGGTGCAGTCCGTGGGCCGGCCGCGCAGGCACGACGCGCTGCTGACCCGCAGGCCGCGCAAGTCACGCGACTGAGCGGCGGGCGGCGATCCGGAGAGCGGCCGTGTGCGCTCCCTTGGCGGCCATGCGCTTCGCGAACACCGCGGTACCTGCCGCGACGGCTGCGAAGACGGTCGCCTGCACGAGGTCGAGCTCCGGATCGTCCGCCTTGCTCGGTGCGTCGTTGCCCGTCACGCCCTTCCAGATCATGCTCACCGCCTTCTGGGCGACCCAGCCGGCCGCCAGCGTGAGGGCGAGCGTCCCGACCTTCTCCACGAGTGTCTGTTCCGTCTCAATCTGCGCCACCTGCCCACCGTAGCCCTGGTCGGCCCACTAGGCTGAACGGGAAACGACAGGGGAGCGCCCCGACGGCGCTGAGAGTGCGGAGAACCGCAGACCCTTGAACCTGATCCGGTTGATACCGGCGGAGGAAGTCGAGGCACGATGTTGCGTCTTTCGGGTGCCCGCAGGGGCACCGTCGTCCTGGGTGTCGCCGTGGCCGTCGCCGCGGCAGGGTGCGCCGGCGGGTCCGGCACGGGCGAGGACGGGGCCGAGGGCCAGGGCACCGTCACCCTGGTGACCCACGACTCCTGGGCGCTCGACGACTCGCTCGTCGAGCAGTTCGAGCAGGAGTCCGGCTACACGCTCGAGGTGAGCGCGGCCGGGGACGCGGGCACCCTGGTCAACCAGCTCGTCCTCACCCGGGACGCGCCGCTGGGCGACGCCGTGTTCGGCGTCGACAACACGTTCGCGTCACGCGCGCTGGACGCCGGCGTGCTCGAGGAGTACACCCCCGAGGCGCTGCCTGACGGGGCGGAGCAGCTCGGCGGCGCGCTCACCCCCGTCGACCAGGGCGACGTGTGCGTCAACGCCGACACGGCGTGGTTCGAGCAGGAGGGCCTCGAGCCGCCCACGACGCTCGAGGACCTGGCCGACCCGGCGTACCGCGACCTGCTCGTGGTGACCAACCCCGCGACGTCGTCGCCCGGGCTCGCCTTCCTGCTGGCGACCGTCGGCGCGTTCGGCGAGGACGGCTTCGAGGAGTACTGGGCCTCGCTCGTGGACAACGGCGTCAAGGTCGCCGACTCGTGGGAGGACGCGTACTACGTGGACTTCTCGGGCGCAGGCGAGGGCGGGCAGCGCCCCCTGGCCCTCTCCTACGCGACGTCGCCCGCGTTCACCGTGACCGAGGACGGCAGCGCGTCGACCACGAGCGCGCTGCTGGAGACCTGCTTCCGTCAGGTCGAGTACGCGGGCGTCCTCGCGGGCTCCGACAACCCGGAGGGCGCACGGGCGCTCGTCGACTTCCTGCTCACCCAGGACGTCCAGGCCGCACTGCCCGAGTCGATGTACATGTACCCGGCCGACCAGGCGGTGGAGCTGCCCGAGGACTGGCAGAAGTTCGCACCGCAGGCCGACGAGCCCTTCGCGGTGGACCCGGCAGCGGTCAGCGAGCACCGTGACGAGTGGATCGAGCGGTGGACCGCGACCGTCGTGGGCTGACCCGCACCCCCGCCCCGTACCTGTGGGCGGCGGCCGTCGCCGTCCCGCTGGGCTTCCTCGGCGTCTTCTTCGCCTGGCCCGTCGCGGCGCTCGTCGTGCGCGGGTTCGTGCCGGACGGCGCGCTCGACCTCGGCGGCTTCACCGAGGTGCTGTCCCGGCCGCGCACGTGGCGGCTCGTCGGGCTGACCCTGACCCAGGCGGCCCTCGGCACGGTGTTCTCCGTGCTCCTCGGCCTGCCGCTCGCCTACCTGCTGTACCGGCGCTCGTTCCCCGGCCGGACCCTGGTGCGCGGGCTCGTCACCGTGCCGTTCGTGCTGCCCGCCGTCGTGGTCGGCGTCGCGTTCCGCACGCTGTTCGCGCCGGGCGGCACCCTCGGGTTCCTCGGCCTCGAGGAGTCGCTCGCCGGGATCGTCGTCGCGCTCGTGTTCTTCAACGTGTCCGTGGTGGTGCGCACCGTCGGAGGGCTCTGGGAGCGGCTCGACCCCCGCACCGAGCAGGCCGCCGCGTCCCTCGGCGCCTCGCCCGCGCGCGTGCTGCGCACCGTGACCCTGCCGGCCCTCGCCCCGGCCGTCGCCTCGGCGGCGTCCGTCGTGTTCCTGTTCTGCGCCACGGCGTTCGGCGTCGTGCTCGTGCTCGGCGGCGTGCGCTACGGCACGGTCGAGACCGAGATCTGGACCCGCACGACGCAGTTCCTCGACCTGCGCTCCGCGTCGGTGCTGTCGATCCTCCAGCTCGTCGTCATCACGGCGGCACTCGCGGCCTCCGCGCGCGCCCGCAGACGCCGCGAGGCGGCGCTCCGGCTCGTCTCGGCCCGGGTCGCCGCCCGCTCCCTGTCGTGGCGCTCGCCCGCCGACGTCGCCGCGGCCCTCGGCGGCGTGGTGATCGTGGGCGGCCTGCTGGTGCTGCCGCTCGCGGGCCTCGTCGCGCGCTCGTTCCGCGAGCCCGACGGGTCCTGGGGCCTGGCCAACTACGTCGCGCTCGGGACCACCGGCGAGCGCAACGCGCTCGTCGTCACCGTCTGGGAGGCCACGGCCACCTCGCTCCGGATCGCCCTCGTCGCCACGGTGCTCTCGCTCGTCGTGGGCGGGCTCGTGGCCCTCGTCGTCTCGCGGCGGCCGCGCTCGTCCGGTGCCCGCCGGGCCGTCGGCGTGCTCGACGGGCTGTTCATGCTGCCGCTCGGCGTCTCCGCCGTGACCGTCGGGTTCGGATTCCTCATCACGCTCGACCAGCCCGTGCTCGGCGTCGACCTGCGCACCTCGGGCCTGCTCGTGCCGGTCGCGCAGGCCGTCGTCGCCGTGCCGCTCGTGGTCCGCACCGTGCTGCCCGTGCTGCGCGCCGTCGACCCCCGCCTGCGGGAGGTCGCCGCGGTGCTCGGCTCCGGTCCGGGCCGCGTGCTGCGCACCGTCGACCTGCCGATCGCCCTGCGGTCGGTCGGCCTGGCCACCGGCTTCGCCTTCGCGGTCTCGCTCGGGGAGTTCGGCGCGACGTCGTTCCTCGCCCGGCCCGACGGCGCCACGCTGCCGGTCGTCATCTACCGGCTGGTCGGGCGGCCCGGCGCGGAGAACTACGGGATGGCGCTCGCGGCGTCGGTCGTGCTGGCGGTGCTCACGGCGACCGTGATGATGGTGGCGGAGCGGCTGCGCGACGAGCGCGCCGGAGGGGAGTTCTGATGGCGGGCCTCGAGGTCCGGGACGTCACGGTCCGGTACGGCGGCGCGACGGCGGTGGACGGCGTCTCGCTGGCTGTCGCGCCGGGCGAGGTGGTCGCGCTGCTCGGCCCTAGCGGGTGCGGCAAGTCGTCGCTGCTGCGCGCGGTGGCGGGCCTCGAGCCGCTCGCCGGCGGCCGGGTCGCCTACGACGGCGCCGACCTCGCCGGGGTGCCCGTGCACCGCCGGCGGTTCGGCCTGATGTTCCAGGACGGCCAGCTCTTCCCGCACCGCGACGTGGGCCGCAACGTCGCCTACGGGCTGGAGACGCAGCCGCTGGGCCGCGCCGCGCGGGACGCCCGGGTGGCCGAGCTGCTCGACCTCGTGGGCCTGGCGGGCTACGAGCGGCGGCCGGTGCCCACGCTGTCCGGCGGCGAGCAGCAGCGCGTGGCCCTCGCCCGCGCGCTCGCACCGCGCCCGCGCCTGCTCCTCCTGGACGAGCCCCTGTCCGCCCTCGACCGGCAGCTGCGCGAGCGGCTCGCGAACGAGGTGCGGTCGGTGCTCGTCGGGACGGGGACCACGGCGGTGTTCGTCACGCACGACCACGCCGAGGCGGCCGTCGTCGCCGACCGTGTCGCCGTCATGGACGCGGGCAGGCTGCTGCAGGTCGCGGCGCCGGACGAGCTGCGCACGGCCCCGGCGTCGGACCGGGTGGCGGAGTTCCTCGGGCTGCGCGGCTGACGCCGTCGCCGGGAGGTGGACCACAGGACGATCCGGACCGGTACCCCAGGCCGACGACGCGCACCCGGTGCGCGGCCAGGATCCTCCCAGGCGCGAGGGACGTGCCGAGAAGGAGGGGAACGACATGGCTGAGAGCACAGTCGTCCGCAGGCAGGCACCCCCGTGGACGGTTCCGCTCGTCGCCGCGGTCGCAGCGGTCGCGGTCTACCTGATCGGCGTGGCGGTCGGTGTCGACCCGGAGGCGCGCATCGGGTCGCGCCTGCAGGCCGTCTCCGTGCCCGCCGTCCTGATCATCACCCTGGCCGCGGGCTTCGTCGGGTGGGGTGTGCGGGTCCTGCTCGGGCGCGTCGTGCGGGGCGGAGGGGAGACCGTCTGGCTCGTGCTGTGCGGCCTCGTCTTCCTCGGCTCGCTGCTCGGGGCGGCAACCGGCACGACGGCGGGCGCCGTGGCGCTGCTGGTCGCGCTGCACCTGGTCGTCGCGGTGATCGTGGCGCTCGGCCTGCGGCGCGCCGCCTAGCGCGACGGCGGCCCGAACCCGGTGGCACCCCACGGCGACTGCGGCGGGTGCGGCTGCCGGGCCAGGAACGTGGCGCGCGCCTGCTGCATGAGCCACACGAGGTACTGCCGCTGCTGCTCCAGGCCGTGCGGGTCGAGGTCGCGCTGCGCGCCCGCGCGCTGGTGCAGCAGCGCGAGCTCGGTCGCGGCCTGCTGGTAGTCGGTCATCGCGCGCTCGGCCGGCCGCCCGCCCGCCGCCCGTGCCCAGGCGCGGGCGGCGCGGCGGCCCGGCAGGCTCGACAGCATCCGGAGGTCGTCCGCCGTGACGATCCCGACCGGCGCGTACATCGGCAGGTAGTGCCCGATGAGCTGCACGATCCGGCGCCGGTCCCGCGCCAGGATCACGATGAGCGCGACCAGGACCGCGAACCCGACGAGGTAGGCGCCCGCCAGGCCGAGCACGCCGAACTTCGTCGAGCCGTTCCACAGGCTGTGGAGCACGATCGCGCCGGCGAGGCCGTACAGCGGCGCACGGCGGCGCAGGCGCCCGGGGCCGGCGAGGGCCGCGACCGCGACGCCGATGCCGGTCATCGCCGTGCACAGCGGGTGCAGCAGCGGTGAGACGATCGCGCGCAGCACGAACACGTACCCGAGCTGGTCCACCTCGACGGCGTCGATGAAGTACTGGATGTTCTCCGTCGCGGCGAAGCCGAGGCCGACCATCGCGGCGTAGATGACGCCGTCGGTCGGGCCGTTGAGCTCCTGGCGCCGCCACCACAGCATGCCGAACAGCACGAGGCCCTTGAGCAGCTCCTCGACCACCGGGGCGCCGAACGTCGCGACGAGGTACCAGCCCTCCTCCTCGCCGGTCAGCTCGGTCTCGGTGAGCAGCGACAGGCCGAGCGTGTTGAGGATGCTCGCGAACAGCGCCGCGACGCCCGCGCCCCACAGGAACGCGAACACCAGGGCGTTCGGCGGCTCGGGCTCGAGCCGGTCGAGAGCCAGCACGAGCGGCAGCCAGACCGCCACGGGCAGCAGCGCCAGCAGCAGCCCGACGACGAACGACCCGCCGCCGGTGATCGCGTCGAACGCGAGCACGACGAGCAGGCAGAGCGAGGCGAAGACGATCCCGACGATCACGCCGACCGGGGCACGCCCGGGCGCGCGCCCCTGGAGGATCGCACTGGGATCGATGGCCATGCCACGGGACCCTACCGACTCGGGCCACCGGACGGCGGGCGAACGCCGCTACGCTGGCGCCGTGCCCCCCTCAGCGCCCCTCCCCGTGCTTCCGCGTGCCGTGCTCGAGCTCGCCGTCCAGGACCCGGCAGGGGCGGTGGTCGCGGCCGGCGTCGGCGCCCGGCGCGTCGAGCTCTGCTCCGCGCTCGGCGCCACCGGCGGCATCACGCCCAGCACCGGCCTCGTCGAGGCGGTGGTCGCGGCGGCCTCGGTGGTCCCGGCGTCGGACAGCGCGCCGCTGCTCGAGGTGCACGTGCTCGTGCGCCCCCGGCCCGGCGGGTTCGTCTACACGCCCGCCGAGACGGACCTCATGGCCCGCGACGTCACGCTCGCCGTCGAGGCGGGGGCCGACGGGGTCGTGGTCGGCGCGCTGACACCGTCGGGCGCCGTGGACCTCGCCGCGCTGCGCGCGCTGGTCGAGGCCGCCGAGGGCGCGGAGGTCACGTACCACCGCGCGCTCGACGTGGCGGCCGACCCGGCGGCCGCCCTCGACGTGCTCGCCGAAGCGGGCGTCGCCCGCGTCCTCACGTCCGGGGGAGCCGCCCGCGCGGCCGACGGGCTGGACCGGCTGGCCGCGCTCGTCGAGCGCAGTGCCGACGTCGGCATCGAGGTCATGGCGGGCGGTGGCGTCACCGCGGCGGACGTCCCCGCGCTGGTCGCCGTGGGCGTCGACGCGGTGCACCTGTCGGCCAGGCGGACCGTCGCCGACACCGGCGGCCCCGGCGGCGGGGGCGACGCCGGGTACGAGGTGACGGATCAGACACTGGCCGAGGCTGCGGCGGCGGCCCTCCGCACTACCGTTGACCTATGACCTCTGAGCAGGCACGTGTGCCCGTCGATGCCACCACCACCCATGCCTGGGGTTCGCTCACCGAGCTCTCCGCGAACCTCGTCCCCGACCTGCGCGGCTGGTTCGCCGCCGACCCCGACCGGGCAGGCCGCTACACCCACCAGGCCGCCGACCTCCACGTCGACCTGTCGAAGAACCTGGTCACGGACGAGGTGCTCGCCACGCTGCTCGCGCTCGCCGACGAGGTCGGGCTGACCGAGCGCCGCGACGCGATGTTCGCGGGCGAGCACATCAACGTCACGGAGGACCGCGCGGTGCTGCACACCGCGCTGCGCCGCCCGTCCGACCAGCCCCTGACGGTCGACGGCCAGGACGTCACCGGCGACGTCGCCGACGAGCTCGCCAAGGTCTACGCGTTCGCCGAGAAGGTGCGCTCCGGCGAGTGGACCGGTGTCACGGGCGAGCGCGTGCGCACGGTCGTCAACATCGGCATCGGCGGCTCCGACCTCGGCCCCGTCATGGCATACGAGGCGCTCGAGCCCTTCGTCCAGGACGGCCTCGAGGTCCGGTTCGTCTCGAACATCGACCCCACCGACGTCGCGCAGAAGACCGCCGACCTCGACCCCACCACGACGCTGTTCATCGTCGCCTCCAAGACGTTCGGCACGCTGGAGACCCTCACCAACGCGCGCCTCGCCCGCGACTGGCTGTGGCGCTCGCTCGTGGCCGCCGGCGCGATCGAGGACTCCGACGAGGGCCGTTCCGACGCTGTGGCCAAGCACTTCGTCGCGGTCTCGACCGCGCTCGACAAGGTCGAGGCGTTCGGGATCGACCCCGCCAACGCGTTCGGGTTCTGGGACTGGGTGGGTGGCCGCTACTCCGTCGACTCCGCGATCGGCACCTCGCTCGCCGTCGCCATCGGCCCCGACGCCTTCGCCGACCTGCTGGCGGGCTTCCACGCGATGGACGAGCACTTCCGCACCACGCCGCTCGACCAGAACGTGCCCGTGCTCATGGGCCTGCTCAACGTCTGGTACACGAACTTCCGGAACGCGCACACGCACGCCGTGCTGCCGTACGCGCAGCAGCTCCACCGGTTCCCCGCCTACCTGCAGCAGCTCACCATGGAGTCGAACGGCAAGTCGGTGCGCTGGGACGGCAGCCCCGTCACCACCGACACCGGCGAGGTCTTCTGGGGCGAGCCGGGCACCAACGGGCAGCACGCCTTCTACCAGCTCATCCACCAGGGCACGCGGCTCATCCCCGCCGACTTCATCGCCGTGGCCAACCCCGCCTACCCGCTCACCGACGCCGTCGGCGACGGCAAGGACGTCGCGGCGGGCGCCGACGTGCACGGCCTGTTCCTCGCGAACTTCTTCGCCCAGACCAAGGCGCTCGCGTTCGGCAAGACGCCGGACGAGGTGCGTGCCGAGGGCGTCGCCGAGGAGCTGGTCTCCGCCCGGACGTTCCCGGGCAACCGGCCGACGACCTCGATCCTCGCGCCCGCGCTCACGCCGTCGGTGCTCGGCCAGCTCGTGGCGCTGTACGAGCACATCACGTTCGTGCAGGGCGTCGTGTGGGGCATCGACTCGTTCGACCAGTGGGGCGTCGAGCTCGGCAAGAAGCTCGCGCTGGAGATCGCGCCGGCGGTCGTCGGCGACGAGGCCGCCCTGGCGGCGCAGGACCCGTCCACCGCCGCGCTCATCACGCGGTACCGCGAGCTGCGCGCCTGAGGCGCCGCTCGACCCGCCGGCGGCGACGCCGGTGAGCGGGGGCAGGCCCGCCTCGGCCGAGAGCCGCTGGGCGCGCGCGAAGAGGTCCGCCGACAGCGCGCGCTCCAGCGGCGGCCGGTTGATGCCGCCCTCGATCGTGATCGCGGCGCCGGGCTGCACGGGCGTCAGCGCGCGCAGCGCCGTGTCGACCCGCACCTGTTCCGCCACGGTCCGCGCGCGGACGTCGACGGCGAACGACGCCGCGGCGGGCACGGTGTTCCGGGTCGTCCCCGCCGCGGCGACCGTCGGCACGACGGTGGTGCCGAGCTCCGGGTCGCCCAGTGCGGCGACCGCGAGCACCTGGTGCGCGAGCTCGACCGACGCGTTGACGCCCTTCTCGGGCTCCAGGCCCGCGTGCGCGGCGCGGCCCGCGAGCACCACCTCGTAGATCGACGTGCCCTTGCGCTCGAGCTTGAGGGCGCCGCCGTCCGCCGAGGCCTCCAGGACGAGCGCCGCGTGCGCGCCGCGCGCCTCGTCCTCGATGAGCGCCCGCGACGACGGCGAGCCGAGCTCCTCGTCGCCCGTGACCAGCAGCGTGACGCCCGTGCGGTCGTCGAGCGACGCGAGCGCGTGCAGGGCCATGACCAGGCCGGTCTTCATGTCGAAGCTGCCGGGGCCGCGCAGCACGCCGTCCGTCACGGCGAAGGGGTGGGTGCGCAGCGAGCCGACCGGCCACACCGTGTCGTGGTGCGCCAGCACCAGCACGCGCGTCGGCCCGCCCAGCCGCCAGCGGAGGTGGATCCCCAGGCGCTCCGGCTCCGCGCCGAGCAGCCGGGTGCCGAGCCCCGCCACCAGGTCGGCGGAGCGTGCCAGCGCCTCGGGGTCCGACGACGGCGACTCGCACTCGACGAGCGTCCGCAGGTCGTCGAGCAGGTCGGCCGGCAGGTCGTCGAAGGGGGTGTCGGTTCCGGGCAGCGTCGTGTCGGGCATGGCCGCACCGTACCCGCCGGTGCGGCGAGGGTGAGAGGATTCTCATGCGGATGAGCGGGCTCGGCGGGCCGTGGGCTGCGAGGATGGTGCGGTGACCACGCACCTCGACCTCCTGACCGGCGAGTCCGCGGCGGAGCTGCTCGACGCCGCCGTCGCGACCGCCGGCGGCGAGCTCGTGGACTGGCGCGTGCGCCAGGTCGACCACCGCCCGGGCTCGACGACGACCGTCGCCTACCGCGCGACGGTGCGCTGGGACGGCGTGACACGGTGCGAGACCCTCGGCGCGAGCGTCGGCCGGTCCCGCGACGGCACGAAGCCCGGAGTCGTCACGCTGACCGACGGCGACGCGACGGTCGCGGTGTGGCGCTTCCCGGACGACCCGGCGCTGCCCGCGCTGCCCGCGGCGTTCGACCCCGTCCGCGTCGAGGAGCTGCTGGAGGGCCTCGGCGTCGGGCACCAGGCGCGCGCCCACCCGGAGCTCGGCGTGCGCGCCTACCGGCCCACCCGCCGGGCGGTGATCGAGGCGCGGGCCGCCGCGGCGCGCGTGTTCCTCAAGGTGCTGCGCCCGCGCAAGGTCGCCGACCTGCACCGCAGGCACGAGCTGCTCTCGGACGCGGGCCTGCCCGTGCCGCGGCCGCTCGGCTGGTCGGACGAGGGCCTCCTCGTGCTGTCCCCGCTGCGCGGCACCGAGATGCGGGCCGCCGTGCGGGACGGCGCGCGGATCCCGTCCCCCGACGAGGTGCTCGACCTGCTCGACCGGCTGCCCGACGAGGTGCGGGACCTGCCGCGCCGCCCGGCGTGGAGCGAGTCGGCCGAGCACTACGCGGGCGTCATCGGCGCGGCGCTGCCGGCGGAGGCGGGCCGCGCGGCCGACCTGGCCGGGGCCGTCGGCGCGCGCCTCGCGGAGCGCGGGCCGGGTACCGACCCCACGCACGGCGACCTGTACGAGTCGCAGATCATGCTCACCGACGGCCGGATCACCGGCCTGCTCGACGTCGACTCCGCCGGGCCCGGCCACCGCGCCGACGACCTGGCGTGCCTCGTGGCGCACCTCGACGTGCTGTCCCTGACGCGCCCGAAGGACGCGGCACAGGCCGAGCAGGCGTCCCGGATGCGTCGCCTCGCCGCCGACTACGCCACGGCGTTCGTCGCCGCGGGCGACGGCAGGGGAGCCGACCGCGCTGACCTGTGCGCACGCGTCGCCGGGGTGCTGCTGTCCCTGGCCACCGGCCCGCACCGGGTGCAGGAGCGCGACTGGCAGACCGCGACCTCGCGCCGGCTCGACGCCGTCGCCGGCTGGCTCGACGGCTCCCGGCTCGCGGCGGCCGTGGGCACCGCATGAGCCTGCGCCGGCCCTCGGTGCGTGCCCGGGTCGTCGCGGTGGTCGTCGCGGTGACCGCCGTAGGACTGCTGGCGACGGGCCTGCTCACGCACGCCATCCAGACGCAGCAGATCATGGACGACGTCTCCGAGGACTTCGACCAGGAGATCCGCGAGCTGCAGCGGCTGGCCGACGCGGGCATCGACCCCGAGACCGGCGAGCAGTTCCGGGGCGCGGGGCGGCTGATGAGCGTCGCGATGGAGCAGAACGTGCCGGGCTCCGACGAGATGTTCCTCAGCTACCTCGACGGCGAGCTGCAGCAGTCCAACCCGCCGACGCAGTCGCGCGTGGTCGCCGACAGCCCCCTGGTCCAGGAGGTGGTCGACGGCCTGACGCCGCGCTCGGGGCGGACCGTGCAGCGCGAGATCGAGACCGAGATCGGCCGGGTGTGGTTCGTCGTCGTCCCCGTGACCGTGCCCGACCGGCAGGAGGTGGGCGCCTACGTGCTCGCGTCCGCGCTGGACCGGGCGCTCGCGACCGAGCGCTCCGTGATGCGCACGTACACGGTCGTCTGCTCGGTGGCGCTCGTGCTGCTGGGCGCGTCCGCGTGGCTCGTGGTCAGCCGCCTGCTGCGCCCGCTGCGCCAGCTCGGCGCGACGGCCGCGCGCGTGACCGAGACGGACCTCTCCGAGCGCGTCCCCGTGGCCTCCCAGGACGACCTCGGGGAGCTGGCCGGCGCCTTCAACACGATGCTCGACCGGCTCGCGACCGCGATCGAGACGCAGCGGCAGTTCCTCGACGACGCCGGGCACGAGCTGCGCACCCCCCTGACGGTGCTGCGCGGGCACCTCGAGGTGCTCGACCCGGACGACCCGCAGGACGTGCGCGAGACGCGGGACCTCCTGCTCGACGAGACGGCCCGGATGGGGCAGATCGTCGAGGAGCTCGTGCTGCTCGCCAAGGCCGAGCGCGCCGACTTCGTCACGCTCGCGCCCGTCGACCTCGGCCGGCTCACCGACGACGTGCACGACAAGGCGCGCGCCCTGGGCGCGCGGCGCTGGGTGGTGGATGCGCGGGCCGACGTCGAGGTCCCGGCCGACGCCCACCGGATCACCCAGGCCGTGCTGCAGCTCGCGGACAACGCGGTAAAGTTCACCGGCCCGGACGACGAGGTCGGCATCGGCACGCAGGTGTCGGGCGGGCGCGCGCGGCTGTGGGTGCGCGATACCGGGCCGGGCGTGCCGCCGCAGGAGGCGGAGCGCGTCTTCGACCGGTTCGCCCGCGGCAGCGGTGCGGGCGGCGTGCCCGGCTCGGGGCTCGGGCTCGCGATCGTGCGCGCCATCGCCCAGGGCCACGGCGGCGACGTGGCGGTCGAGCGGCCCGACGGCGGCGGCGCGCGGTTCGTGATGACGTGGCCCGCGCGCGGCGCGACGCCGTCCGGCCCGGACGAGGAGGTGGCGTGAACCAGATCCTGATCGCGGAGGACGAGGAGCGCATCGCGCAGTTCGTCCGCAAGGGCCTCACCGCGCACGGGTTCCAGCCCACCGTCGTGTCCGACGGCGCCACGGCGCTCGCCCACGCGATGTCGGGCGGTTACGACCTCATGGTGCTCGACATCGGCCTGCCCGTGCTCGACGGCTTCACGGTGCTCCAGCGCCTGCGCGACGTCGGCTCGACGCTGCCCGTCGTGATCCTCACGGCGCGCGACTCGCTGTCCGACCGGGTGGCGGGGCTCGAGGGCGGCGCCGACGACTACATGTCCAAGCCGTTCGGCTTCGACGAGCTGCTCGCGCGCATCCGCCTGCGCCTGCGCCGGGCCACCGCCGACGGCACGGCACCGGGCCGGCTCGAGCACGGCGGCGTCAGCCTCGACCTGCGCAGCCGGACGGCGACCGCGGCGGGGCGGGAGGTCGAGCTGTCCGCGCGGGAGTTCGCGCTCGCCGAGGTGTTCCTGCAGCATCCGGGCCAGGTGCTGTCCCGCGAGCAGCTCCTGTCGCGCGTGTGGGGGTACGACTTCGACCCCGGCTCCAACGTCGTGGACGTGTACGTGCGCTACCTGCGCCGGAAGCTCGGCGCCGACAGCATCGAGACGGTGCGCGGGGCCGGCTACCGGTTCCGTGGCTGAGCGGTCCGGGACCGAGATGAGAGCCGTCTCATCCAGGTCTCCTCGTCCCCTCATCCAGGGGTCCCAGACTCGATGTCAGGAGGCACCCGGCAGGGGTGCCGAGAGATCGGAGGTCACGCCATGAACCCCTCGACCATGAAGAAGCGCTGGGTCGTCGTCGGAACCGCTGCCGTGCTGGGCGTCGCCGGTGCGAGCACCGCCGCTGCGCTCAACGACCCCGCCCCCCGGACCGAGGCCACGGCGGCCGTCGCCCTCGACGGCGGCTCCGCGTCGGGCGAGCCGACGCCGGCCTCGACCGCCGACCCGTCGCCGGAGTCGGCGGACTCGCCGAACGAGTCGGCGCGCGACACCGCGGGTTCCGCGCAGTCGGCCGACTCGCCGGGCGACGCCAACTACGACCCGTCGCCGGAGTCGGCGGACTCGCCGAACGAGTCGGCGACCGAGACGCCGGGTTCCGCCCAGTCGGCCGACTCGCCGGACGACGCCAACTACCAGGGCGACGACGGTGACGACGACCGTGACGACGACACGAACACCCCGAACGACACCCCCGGGGACCGCGACGACGACTGACCCGGGGACTGACCCGGAGTCAGTGCGGTGACCCCGGCGGTGGGGGGTATTTTGTCCGGCCTGTGCGTGTCTACACTGCGCGCGTGACCCGAACCCCCCATCGCCCCCGGATCGCGATCTGCGGCGTGGTCATCGAGTCGAGCACGTTCTCCCCGCACCGCTCGGGCTGGGAGGCGTTCACCCTGCTGCGCGGCAACGAGCTCGTGCGGCGCTACCCCTTCCTCCGCGACGGCGCGCCCCTGCGGAGGGAGGCCGAGTGGGTGGGGGTCCTGCGGGCCGCCGCCCTGCCGGGCGGCCCGGTCCTGACCGACGTGTACGAGTCGGTCAGGGCCGAGATCTGTCTGGCCCTGGAGGCGCAGGGGCCGTTCGACGGCGTGCTGCTCGACGTGCACGGCGCGATGTCCGTGCTCGGGTACACCGACGCCGAGGCGGACCTCGCCCGGGCGGTGCGCTCCGCCGTCGGGCCGGACTGCCTCGTCGCCGCGAGCATGGACGTGCACGGCAACCTCTCGCGCGAGCTGGCCCGCACGGTCGACCTCGTCGCGTGCCACCGCACCGCCGCCCACGAGGACGACGACGAGGCGCGCGAGCGGGTCGCCACGCACCTGGTGCGCCGCGTGCACGACGGCGGCAGGCCGCACAAGGCGTGGGTCCAGGTGCCGGTGCTGCTGCCGGGGGAGCGGGTCAGCACCCGCCAGGAGCCGGCGCGCGGCGTCTACGCGGACGTGGCGCGGGTCGCCGACCTGCCCGGCGTGCTCGACGCCTCCCTGTGGCTCGGGTACGCGTGGGCCGACGAGCCGCGGTGCCGGGCCGCCGTCGTCGTCTCGGGGGACGACCCCGACGTGCTGGTGCGCGAGGCCGCGCGCCTGGCCCGGCGGTACTGGGACGCGCGCGACGACCTCGGGCTCGTCGCACCGGCGGGCACCTACGAGGAGTGTCTCGCGGCCGTGCTCGCGGGGGACGCGCGGCCGTTCGTCCTGTCCGACACCGGCGACAACCCCCTGGCGGGCGGCGCGGGCGACGTGACCTGGACGCTGGCCCGCCTGCTCGACGAGCCCGCGTTCACGGTGCCGCCCGAGGCCGGCGGCCGCACCGCGATCTACGCCTCGCTGTCCGACGCCGCGGCCGCGCGCGCCGTCGCCGACGCCGGGGTGGGCGCCGTCGTCGAGGTCGACGCGGGCGCCCGGGTCGACGCGGGATCGCACGGTCCGGTGACGCTGCGCGGCGTGGTCGAGCACGTGCGCGAGGACGACCCGGTGGGCGGCGCGGTGGCCGTCGTGGCCGTCGGCGGGCTGAAGGTCGTGCTCACCGAGCGGCGCAGGCCCTACCACCTGGAGTCGGACTTCACCGCGATCGGCCTGGACCCGCGGGGCACCGACGTGCTGGTGGTGAAGATCGGCGACCTCGACACCGAGCTGCGCGACATGGCGGAGGACTGGATGCTGATGCTCACGCCGGGCGGCGTCGACCAGGACCTCGGCCGGCTCGTGCACCGCGGCCTGGGCGGACCGGTGTACCCGATCGACCCGCCGGACTCCTACGACCCGCGGCCGGAGCTGCTCTGACCGGTCAACCGGTCACAGCGGTCCCTGGAAGTTGGCGCAGCCGCCGGCCGGGACGAAGCCCAGCGCGACGTTGATCGCCAGCATGTGCGGGTTCTCCTCGTTGTTCCACGTGTAGATCCGGCGCGAGCCCGGCCGCAGCCGCGCGTGCTCACGCAGGTTCACCGTCTTGACGAGCATGCCCAGCCGGTGCCCGCGGTGCGCCGTGAGCACGACCGTCGCCTGCTGGTCGGTGTGGTGCGGCTTGAGGTCGTTCCACTGCAGCATGCTCATCGCCACGAGCTCGCCGGAGGCCACGTGCTCGGCCGCCGTCACGACGTACCGGTCGCCCTTGGCCGCGATCGCCGCCTCCTCGCCCCGGATCCGGTCGGCGTCCCAGACGTCGGACTCCATGTCGAGGCCACCGCGCGGCTCGTCGTCCGCCAGCGCCTGCTCGAGGGCCGCGTAGGACCCGATGAGCTCGTCGGGCGTCGGCGCGGTCCAGGTGCGCACCCGGTACGCGTCGCCCGCCACGGCGCGCGACTCCGCCTCGAACCGCGACACCACCTCGGGCGCCACCGGCAGGTCGAGCCGCGAGCGGCGCTCCACGAGCTGGAGCGTGAGGCCGAGCTTCTGCGCGAACACGACGCCCGGCAGGTCCGCCGCGACCCTCCCCGTGCCCGAGGCCGGGCTCAGCGTCGCACCGTCCGGCGTGCCCGGGCCGAAGTCGACCCAGGTCGTCAGGGTCGTCCGACCCTCAGCCCGTGCCGTCTCGCGCGCCCACTGCGCGAGCGCCGTGCCGATGCCCTGCCGCCGGTGCTCCGGGTGCACGGTGATGTTGCCGAACGCGAGCTCACGGTTCGCCTTGACCTGCAGGAACAGCGCCGCCTCACCCACGACGCGCGGGCCGTCCGGCGCGTCGACGACCGCGACCTGGCGCACCTTGCGCAGGTAGTCCTGGTTGTTCGCGCCGACGAGGATGCCGATCGCGGTCGGCGCCGCGTCGGCGTTGCCGAGGTCGGCCTCGTGGGCCGCCACGTGCAGGTCGGCGATACCCCGGTACGCCCAGGCGTCGGCGTCGTCGAGCGAGGCCGGGTGCGGCGGGGTGACGAGCTGGAAGGTCATGGGGCTCAGGCTCCCCCGGGCAGGGCCGGGACGCACGGCTTTTTCCGCGGCGCTCCCGCTACCGTGACCGCATGACGAGGACGTCACGCCACCACGCCACCGCCGCGGCACTCGTGCGCCGGCTCGACCTCGAGGACGCGGCACGCCTGCTGTCGGGCGCCTCGTTCTGGACCACGGCGGAGGTCCCCGGCGTCCCGCCCGTGCACCTCGCCGACGGCCCGCACGGCGTGCGTCTCCTCGCCCCGCACGTCGGCGACGTCGTCGGCGCGGTCCCCGCCACCTGCTTCCCGCCGGCGGTGGCGCTGGGCGGCACCTTCGACGTCGACCTCGTCGAGCGCGTCGGACAGGCGCTCGGCGAGGAGGCTCGCCTGCGCGACGTCGACGTGCTCCTCGGACCGGGCGTCAACATCAAGCGCACCCCGCTGTGCGGGCGCAACTTCGAGTACGTCGCCGAGGACCCGCTGCTCGCGGGCGAGATCGGCGCCGCGCTCGTCCGGGGGATCCAGCGCACCGGCGTCGGCGCGTGCGTCAAGCACTTCGCCGCGAACAACCAGGAGACCGAGCGCCTGCGCGTCTCCGCCGACGTCGACGAGCGCACCCTGCGCGAGATCTACCTGCGACCCTTCCAGCGCGTCGTGACCGCAGCACGCCCCGCCACGCTCATGACCTCGTACAACCGCGTCAACGGCACCTACGTCGGCGAGGACCCGCGCCTCGCCACCGGCGTGCTGCGCGACGAGTGGGGCTTCGACGGCCTCGTCCTGTCCGACTGGGGCGCCGTGCACGACCGCCTCGCCGGGCTGCGCGCCGGGCTCGACCTCGAGATGCCCGGCGCCGGCGAGGCCCGCGTGCGCGAGATCGTCGCCGCCGTGCGCTCCGGCGCCCTCGACCCCGCCGACGTCGACCGCGCCGCGACCCGCGTCGTCGCCCTGGCGCTCGCCGCCAGGGACGCGCGAGGCGGCGCAGACCACCGCGCCCTGCAGGCCGAGCGCGGCCACGACCCCGCGGCCTGGCACGACGAGGCGCACCACGCGCTGGCCCGCGAGGCGGCGAGCCGTGCGGTCGTCCTGCTCAAGAACGACGGCGGGCTGCTGCCGCTCGCCCCCGGGTCGCGGGTCACCGTCGTCGGCGAGCTCGCCCGCACCCCGCGCTACCAGGGCGCAGGCTCCTCGCAGGTGGTGCCCACCCGGCTCGACGACGCGCTGACCGCCCTCCGGGACGCCGCGGACGTGACGTTCGCCCCCGGGTACACCCTCGACCCCGGCGGACCGGACGCCACGGCGCTCGCCGACGAGGCCGTCGCGGCCGCGCGGGAGGCCGACGTCGTGCTGTTCTTCGCGGGCCTGCCGCCGTCGGCCGAGGCCGAGGGCCGCGACCGCGAGCACATCGACCTGCCCGCGGAGCAGCTCGACCTGCTCGACCGGGTGCTGGAGGCGACGGCGCGCGTCGTCGTCGTGCTCGCCAACGGGTCGGTCGTGCGGCTCGCGCCGTTCGCCGACCGGGTGCCCGCGATCGTCGAGGGCTGGCTGCTCGGCCAGGCCGGCGGCGGCGCCCTGGCCGACGTGCTGCTCGGCCGCGTCAACCCGTCCGGGCGCCTCGCCGAGACCGTGCCCCTGCGCTTGCAGGACACGCCCGCCTGGACGAGCTTTCCCGGCACCGGGCTGCGCGTCACCTACGGCGAGGGCGTCTTCGTCGGCTACCGCTGGTACGACGCGCGGGACCTGGCCGTCCAGTACCCCTTCGGGCACGGGCTCTCCTACACCACGTTCGGCTACGCCGACCTCGCCGTCACCCCGGCCGACGACGGGGGCCTCGCCGTCTCCGTCACCGTCACCGACACGGGCGACCTGGCGGGACGCGAGGTGGTGCAGTGCTACGTCGCGCCGCCCGACGCCGGGGGCACGCGACCGCCGCGCGGCCTGGCGGCGTTCGCGGTGGTCGACCTCGCGCCCGGCGAGTCCCGGCGCGTCGAGCTGCACGTCGCGCGCGAGGATCTCGCGGCGTGGGACGTGCGGGCCGGCCGGTGGGTCGTCGCGGGCGGCACGTACCGGGTCGAGGTGGGCGCGTCGAGCCGCGACCTGCGGGTCGCCGCCGAGGCCGAGGTGCCGGGCGACGACGTGGACCCGCCGCTCACGACGGCCTCGACGGTGGCAGAGGCGATGGCGCACCCCGTCGTCGGTCCGGCCGTCTCCGGGCTCGTGCGGGCGACGGGCCTGTCCCCGGACGTCGTCGTCATGATGCAGGCCATGCCGCTGGAGCGGCTCCCGTACCAGCCAGGATCCGGGATCACGCACGGGCGGCTCGACCGGCTCCTGGCGCTCGCGAACGGCACGGGCGGCCCGCTGTCCCGCGCGGCGACGGCCCTGCTCCGCCTCGCGGCGCGGGTCAGCGGCGCTTCTGCAGGGCGGCCTCGGCGCCCGACGGACGGAAGCCCAGGGCCACGTTGATCGCCAGCATGTGGTCGTTCTCCTCGGCGTTGAACGTGTGCACGCGCTCGGTGAGCGGGTAGCGCTCGGCGAGCTCGCGCAGGTTCACCGCCTTGACGAGCATGCCGAGGCGGTGCCCGCGGTGGGTGCCGAGCACGATCGTCTCCTCCTGGAACGCGTACGCCGGCCTGCCCTCCTGGAGCAGGAACGACGTGCCGCCCACGACCTCGCCCGTCGGCACGTGCACGGCGAGCGTGGTGAGCAGGCGCTGGCCGCTGTCGGCACGGTCCTGGAGGTAGGCCTGCACGCGCGCCGCGTCCCAGGTCTCCTCGCCGAAGTCGAGGCCGCCCTGGGGCACGTCGGTCGACATGCGCGTCATGAGCAGGGCGTACCCCTCGTACCACTCCTCGGGCAGCGGGTCCCACGTGTGGACGCGGTAGTCGTCGCCGGCCGCGGCGCGCGCACCGGCCTCGTGCGCCGCGAGCCCGGCGGCGTCGACCGGCAGGTCGAGGCGTGACATGCGCTCGACCTGCTCGAGCTCGTACCCGCGGCCCCGCGCGAACAGGACGCCGGCCGCGGACGCCGGGATGCGGCCGGCGCCGGTCGCGGGCACCAGCGCGTCCTCGTCGTCGGCCGCCTCGCGGGGCGAGAGCGACCAGCCGAAGAACGTCGTGCGCCCGGTCTCGGCGGCCACGCGCTCCGCCGCCTCGGCCAGGGCCGTGCCGACGCCGCGGCGCCGGTGGTCCGGGTGCACGCCGACGTACACGTCGGCGCTGTGCGTGTTCTGGTCGCGCGGCATCGACAGGAACCCGTAGCCGATCACGTCGTCGGCCGTCGGCGCGCCGCCGTCGGCCCGTTCGAGGACGGCGGCGAAGCGGCGTTTGTCCGCGTACTCCTGGTGGAGCATGCCGCTGACGAGCTGCTCGACCGGCCGCGCGAGGTCGTCGTAGCCGAGCGAGGCGGTCTCGACCGCCCTGTCGACCGCGGCGATGCCGTGGTACGTCCAGGCGTCCGGGTGGTCGGGCGCCGGCACGGGCGGGACCTCGACGACGTGCCACGGCGCGGTGGGGCTGCTCATCACCCCAGGGTGCACCGCACGCCCGTGCGCGGCGAGGGTTTTTCGCGGGTGGCTACGCCGCGGGCGGGGCCGTGCTCGCGCGCTCGACGAGGCGGGTGGGCAGGCGCGTGTGCCGCGGCTGCGTGGCGTCGGACTCGAGCATCGAGATGACCATGCGCAGCGCCTCGGCGCCCATCTCGTGCAGCGACTGCGCGATCGTGGTCAGCGGCGGCGTCGAGGCGGCCGCCTCGGGGACGTCGTCGAAGCCGATGACGGACAGGTCCTCGGGCACGCGCAGGCCCAGCTCCTGGGCCACCTGGATCACGTGGATCGCCGAGAGGTCGTTCGCCGCGAACACGGCGGTGGGCCGGTCGGGGCGCTCGAGCAGGTCGTGCGTGGGGCGGTCGGAGCGGTCGGGGCGGTACCCACCCTCGAGCACGAGGTCCGGGTCGGGCGTGAGCCCGGCCGCCTCCATCGCCTCGCGGAAGCCGAGCTCGCGCAGCCGCGCGGACTCCAGGTCGGCACGCCCGCCCAGGTAGCCGATGCGTGTGTGGCCGAGGCCGATGAGGTGCTCCGTGGCCATCCGCGCACCACCGAGGTTGTCGGAGTCGACCGTCGCGGGCCCGGTCGGCCCGGTGTGCGGGTCGATGGCGACGACGGGCACGCCGTCGTGCTCGGGGAGGGCGAGGGTGGGCGTGACGATGACGACGCCGTCGATGAGCGTGCCCGCCAGGCGGGACAGCGAGCGGCGCTCCCAGCCCACGTGGTCGGTGCGGCCCGCGTCGCCGCAGTAGGCGAGCAGCTCGTAGCCGGTGCCGTTGATCGCCGCCGAGATGCCCTTGAGCAGCTCGGTGCTGAACGGCTCGAACTCGGCCACGAGCACGCCGATGACGTTGGTCTGCCGGCGGCGCAGGCTGCGGGCGACGAGTGAGGACTCGTACCCGAGCTCCTCGACGACGCCGAGCACGCGCTCCGCCGTCGCCGCCGCGACGCCGTACCGGCCGTTGACCACCTTGGACACCGTGGCGACGGACACGCCGGCGACCCGCGCCACGTCGGTGATGGTGGCGCGACCGACCGCCGGGGCCGCGGGATGGTCCGAGCCTCCCGGACCGCCCGCTACGTCGTCGCCCGGCTCCACGCCGGGCCCGGAGGCGCTCGTCCCACTGTGCACGGACATGAGAGTACCCCGGGCAACCGGATGCGGGGCTCGCGCCATTCTGTTTCGAAATCGATATCGAAACCGTTTGACTCAACCGTGACCCAACTGCCACTCTCACTGGTGTGACGGACTCACGGTCCGTCAACGGGCAGGCTCCTGCCAACCGTCGATGACGACCTACAAGGGGTTCCACAATGATGAGGAAGACGCGGGCCACGGGCATCTTCGCCCTGGGTGCCACCGTTGCCCTGCTGGCGGCGGGCTGTTCAGGTGGTGGCGACGGAGGGTCGGGTGACGGCGACGTCACGATGACCTTCTGGCACAACTCCACCACCGGCCCCGGCAAGGCGTACTGGGAAGCCACTGTCGCGGCCTTCGAGGAGGCCAACCCCGGTGTGACGATCGAGGTGCAGTCCATCCAGAACGAGGACATGGACGGCAAGCTCCAGACCGCCCTCAACTCGGGCGACGCACCGGACATCTTCATGGCGCGCGGCGGCGGCAAGCTGGCCGACGTCGTCGAGGCCGGTCAGATCATGGACCTCACCGACACGATCGACGAGGCCACCAAGGAGAACGTCGGCGCGGGCTTCGACGCCTTCACGATCGACGGCAAGGTCTACGGCATGCCGACCGCGGTCCTGCCGGGCGGCCTCTTCTACAGCCAGGACCTCTTCGAGGAGGCGGGCATCACCGAGACGCCCACCACGATCGACGAGCTGAACGACGCGGTCTCGGCCCTCAAGGACGCCGACATCTCGCCGGTCGCCCTGGGCGGCAAGGACGCCTGGCCCGCCGCGCACTGGTACTACTTCTTCGCGCTCCGCGCGTGCTCGCAGGAGACGCTGGACGCGGCCGCCGCGTCGCGCAGCTTCGACGACGAGTGCTGGCTCACCGCGGGCGAGAACCTGCAGGCCTTCGCTGAGACCGAGCCCTTCCAGAAGGGCTTCCTCACCGCGACCGCCCAGCAGGGCGCCGGCTCGTCGGCCGGTCTCATCGCCAACCACAAGGCCGCCATGGAGCTCATGGGCGCGTGGGACCCGGGCGTCATCGCCGGTCTGACCCCCGACGAGAAGCCGCTGCCCGACCTGGGCTGGTTCCCGTTCCCCGACACCGGCAGCGGTGAGGGCGACCCGGCCGCGTTCATGGGCGGCGTCGACGGGTACTCCTGCTTCGTCGAGGCCCCGCCGGAGTGCGCCGACTTCCTGAACTTCTTCATGCAGAAGGAGCACCAGGAGGCCTACGCCGAGGCCTTCGTGACCCTGCCCGCGAGCAAGGAGGCGCAGGGTGTCGTGACCGACCCGGCGCTGAAGTCCGTGCTCGAGGCGTACAACGAGGCCCCGTACGTGTCCGTCTGGCTGGACACCCTCTACGGCCAGAACGTGGGCAACGCCCTCAACGCCGGCGTCGTCGAGATGCTGGCGGGCGACGGCGACCCGCAGAGCATCGTCGACGCGGTCAACGCCGCGGCCGCAATGGAGTAACCAGGCACATGACTCACTCCCTGGGCGAGAACACAGCGACCCGGACCGCCTCGCCTGAGGGACCCGTGGTGGCCGGGGGCGGCGTGCAGACGCCGTCCCCGGCCCCCGGGCCGCGACGGGGCAAGCGGACCGACTGGGGCAAGGCGCTCGAGATCATCGTGCTCTCGGCACCCGCCGTCGTCGTGTTCCTGATGTTCGTCATCTTCCCCGTCGTGATGGCGGCCTACTACGGGTTCTTCAAGTGGAAGGGCTTCGGGCCGCCGACCGAATTCGTCGGGTTCGACAACTACCTGACGATCTTCCGGGACACCGCGTTCCACGACGCGCTGCTGCACAACGGGTACATCGTCGTGCTGTCCCTGCTCCTGCAGGGGCCCGCGGCCGTCGCGCTCGCGCTCCTGCTGAACCAGAAGATCCGCGGACGGTCGGTCATCCGCGTGCTCATCTTCGTGCCCTACGTGATCTCCGAGGTCATCGTGGGTACCGGCTGGAGCCTCATGCTCCAGAGCGCCGGTGCCGTCAACGACCTCCTCACCAAGATCGGGCTCGAGGCGCTCGCCGTCGACTGGTTGTCCGACCCGAGGATCGCGCTGTGGTCGCTGATGATCATCATCAGCTGGAAGTACATCGGCTTCGCCGTGATCCTCTTCCTCGCGGGCCTGCAGAGCATCCCGGAGGAGCTCTCCGAGGCCGCGGCGATCGACGGCGCCTCCTACTGGCAGATCCAGCGGACGATCACGCTGCCGCTGCTCGGCCCCACGATCCGGATCTGGGCGTTCCTGTCGATCATCGGCTCCCTGCAGCTGTTCGACCTCGTCTACATCATCTGGGGCCAGTACGTGTCCGCGACCGCAGGCACGTCCACGATGGCGACCTACATGGTGCTCAACGGGCGGCTGGCCGGGAACTACGGCTACGGCAACGCCGTCGCCGTGGTCCTGTTCGTGATCTCCCTCGTCATCGCGCTGGTCTACCAGCGGTACGTGCTGCGCCGGGACACCGAGGGCGCGCTCACGGAAAGGAAGAAGTGATGACGGCGCTCCTCGAGACCCCGACCGCGGGCAAGCAGACACTTCGCCCCACCCGGAAGGTGGCCTGGGGCAGCCCGATGACGTACGTCATCGCCTTCCTCTTCGTCGGCATCTGCATCGGGCCGGTGCTCTACATCATCCTGGGCGGGTTCCGCACCAACGCGCAGATCACCGCGGACCCGTCCGGCCTGCCCGGGCCCTGGGTGGTGGACAACTACCTCGAGGTGCTCGCCAGCCCGATCTTCTGGCGGCAGGTCGGCAACTCCGCGGTGGCCGGCGTGCTGACCACCTTGGGCGTGGTGGCGCTCGGGCTCATGGTGAGCTTCGTGCTGGCGCGGTACGACTTCAAGCTCAACGGGGCCATGTACTCGCTGTTCGCCGCGGGCCTCATGTTCCCGATGACGGTGGCGATCACCCCGCTCTACATCCTGATCCGCGACCTCGGGCTCATGAACACGATCGGCGGCATCGTCCTGCCGCAGATCGCGTTCGCCCTGCCGACGACGATCATCATCCTGGTGCCGTTCCTGCGGGCCATCCCGAAGGAGATCGAGGAGGCCGCCGCGATCGACGGGTCGGGCCGCCTGGGCTTCTTCTTCCGGATGGTGGTCCCGCTGTCGCTCCCCGGCGTCATCACGGTCGGCATCCTGGCGTTCGTCGCGTCGTGGAACTCGTACATGCTCCCGCTGTTCATCCTGAACGACGAGATGTCGTACACGCTGCCGCTCGGCGTGCAGGCGTTCTCCTCCCAGTACTCGGTCGACACGGCACGGGTGCTGGCGTTCACGTCGCTGTCGATGATCCCGGCGCTCATCTTCTTCTCGCTGTTCGAGCGGCGCATCGTCGGCGGCCTCACCGGGGCCGTCAAGGGCTGACCCACGAGGCGGCGCGGTCGCCGACCGCGCCGCCTCCTCCACGCAAGGCTGCACTCGCGGCCGTCCCCTGCAGGTAGGAAGGATTTCGATGACGGAGCTGCCAGTGGCGCTTCGGGCCGTGCCCGAGGTGTCGGAGCGCGTGCGCGAGCTGCACGCCCGGATGACCCTCGAGGAGAAGCTCGCTCAGCTCGTCGGGTACTGGCTGGACCAGGGCGGCAACGTCGTGGCCCCGATGCAGGGCGAGATGGCCGGCGACGCGGCCTCCACGACCCTGCCGGAGATCACGCGGAACGGCCTGGGCCACTACACCCGCGTGTACGGCACGCGGCCGGTGGACCCGGTCGAGCGGGCCGAGTGGCTCTGGGCCGAGCAGCGCCGGATCAAGCGCGAGACCCGGCTGGGCATCCCGGCGCTGGTGCACGAGGAGGTCCTGACCGGCCTGGCGGCGTGGAAGGCGGCCACCTTCCCGACGCCGCTCGCGTGGGGCGCGTCGTTCGACCCCGAGCTGGTCGCGGAGATGGGCCGCCTCATCGGTGACTCGATGCGCGAGCTCGGCGTGCACCAGGGCCTGGCCCCGGTGCTCGACGTCGTGCGCGACCCGCGGTGGGGCCGCGTCGACGAGTGCATCGCCGAGGACCCGTACCTCGTCGGCACGGTCGGCACGTCCTACGTGCGCGGCATGCAGAGCGCCGGTGTGCACGCGACGCTCAAGCACTTCGTCGCGTACTCCGGCTCCCGGGCGGGGCGCAACCACGCGCCGGTGAGCGCCGGCCCGCGCGAGATCGCCGACGTCTACCTCCCGCCGTTCGAGATGGCCGTGGTCGACGGCGGCGTCCGGTCCGTCATGGCCTCGTACAACGACGTCGACGGCGTGCCGATGCACTCGTCGGCCGAGTACCTCACGGGCGTGCTGCGCGAGCGCTGGGGCTTCGACGGCGTCGTGGTCGCCGACTACTTCGGCGTCGCCTTCCTCGACGTCATGCACGGCATCGCGGCCGACAGGGGCGCCGCTGCCGCCGCGGCCCTCGAGGCGGGTGTCGACATCGAGCTGCCCTCCGGCGACGCGTACCTCGAGCCGCTCGCCGCGCTGGTCAAGGACGGCGTGGTGCCGGTCGAGGTCGTCGACCGGGCGGTGCTGCGCGCCCTGCGGCAGAAGGAGGACCTGGGCCTCCTGGAGCCGGGCGCGTACGAGGACGAGCCGCCGGCCACGGTGGACCTCGACTCGGCCGCGCACCGCGACGTCGCGCGGCGCCTGGCCGAGGAGTCCGTGGTGCTGCTGTCCAACGACGGCGTGCTCCCGCTCGGCGGGTGGCAGGACAAGCCCGCGCGCGTCGCCGTCATCGGCCCCAACGCGGACCGGCCCGAGGCGCTCATGGGCTGCTACTCGTTCGCCAACCACGTGCTGGCGCACCACCCCGGCGTGCCCGCGGGCTTCGAGATCCCGTCCGTCGCGGAGGCGCTGGCCGGCGAGTTCGAGCGGGCGGGCCTGCCGACGCCCGAGCTGACGTTCGCACAGGGCTGCGACGTCGAGGGCGACGACACCTCCGGGTTCGCCGAGGCCGTCGCGGCGGCGCAGGCCGCGGACGTCGCGGTCGTCGTGGTCGGTGACCAGGCGGGCCTGTTCGGCCGCGGCACGGTCGGCGAGGGCAACGACAGCGAGTCGCTGGACCTGCCGGGCGTGCAGCGCGAGCTGGTCGAGGCCGTGCTGGCCGCGGGCAAGCCCGTCGTCATGGTGCTGATCACCGGGCGCCCGTACGCGATCGACTGGGCCCTGGACGGCGAGAACACCCCCGGCGCCGTGCTCCAGGCGTTCTTCCCGGGCGAGGAGGGCGGCACGGCCCTTGCCGGCGTCCTCTCCGGCCGCGTGAACCCGTCCGGGCGCCTGCCCGTGTCGCTGCCGCGCTCGTCGGGCGCGCAGCCGTACTCGTACCTGCACCCGATCCTGGGCGGCCGGTCCGAGGTGACGTCGACGGACTCCACGCCGGTGCGGTCCTTCGGGTTCGGCCTGTCCTACACGACGTTCCAGCGCGAGCTCGTGTCGGTCGACCCGTCGGTCGAGGCGGGCGGCAGCTTCCGCGCCGTCGTCGCGGTGACGAACACGGGCGCCGTGGCGGGCTCCGACGTCGTGCAGCTCTACGGGCACGACGTGGTGGCCTCGGTCGCACGGCCGGTCGCGCAGCTCCTCGGGTACCACCGGGTCGCGCTGCGGCCCGGCGAGACCACGACGGTCACGTTCGAGGTGCCGACCACGCGGTTCGCGTTCTCGGACCGCCGGATGGTCCGCGTCGTCGAACCCGGTGACGTCGAGGTCTGGGTCGGTGCGCATGCGGCCGACAGCGTTGTCAAGGTGGTCGCGGAGGGCATCGCCGACCTGGACGAGCCCAACGACTCGCCCGACGACGCGGCACCGGTCGAGCCGGCCCCCCGCCGGGTCGTGACGATCACGGGCGAGCCGCACGAGGTCACGACGGCGGACGAGCGCTGGGTGCGCGTGTCCTGATCGTCCCCCTCCGCCCCGGGGGCCGCGCGCGCCGCGGCCCCCGGGGCGTCCTCGTGCGCGCGGCCCGTGCCGCAGGGGACAGGATGTGCGGCAGGATGGACGGGTGCGGATCGACGTCTGGTTGTGGGCCGTGCGGCTGGCCAAGAGCAGGTCGGTCGCCGCGGAGCTGTGCCGCAGCGGCCGCGTACGGATCAACGGCAAGGTCGCCAAGCCCGCCGCGTCGGTAGCCGTGGGCGACCGCGTGACGTGGCGCGACCCCCTGCGGGACCGGGTGGTCGAGGTCGTGGAGCTGCTGCCCAAGCGCGTCGGTGCCCCGGTGGCCGCCACGGCCTACCTCGACCACAGCCCGCCCCTGCCCACACGCGTCGAGCGCGAGGCCGTGGGCCTGCGCGAGCGGGGCGCCGGGCGGCCCACCAAGCGGGAGCGCCGCGAGATCGACCGGCTGCGCGGCGGCAGGAGGTCCTGAGAACCCGCCGGGTGATTTCTCGGATTTTCGTGCGAACCCGCAGGTTCGGAGCGCTACGTTTCCGGCATATCTCCTGCCTCATGCAGGTCCTGAGCGCCCGGGACCCGGGCGCCCCAGCCGGGAGTACCCATGCATCCACGCACCCGACGTCTCACCAGAGGGCTGGCCGCTGCCACGACCTTCGCGCTCCTCGCCGTACCGGCCGCCGCTGTCGCCGCGCCGGACCCGGCGGACGGGACACCGTCGTCCGACGGCGCGACCACCCAGCGCGTCCCCGCCGTCCGCGACCCCCAGGACAAGATCACCGCCGCCGCCACCAAGGCCTTCCGGGCCGAGGGCGAGACGGACTTCTGGCTCCGGTTCGCCGGCGAGCCGGACCTCGCCGCGGCCGAGGGCATCACCGCCTGGTCCGAGCGGGGCGAGCACGTCGTCAGGACGCTGCAGGAGACCGCGAAGGCCTCCCAGGAGAAGGCGATCGCGGCCCTCGAGGAGTCCGGTGCCGCGTACACGTCCTTCTGGGCCACGAACGCGATCCTCGTCGAGGACGGCTCGCTGGACGACGCGCTCGAGCTCGCGGCGGACGTGCAGGTCCTCGAGGTCCGCCCGACGACCCGCCACGTCGTCGACGAGCCCGTCTCGACGGACGAGGCAGCCACCGCCGCGGCCGCGGGGAGCTCGACGTACGGCATCACGTCGATCAACGCCGACGACATGTGGGCGGCGGGCTTCACGGGCGAGGGCATCGTCGTCGCGGGGCTCGACTCCGGCGTCGACCGCTTCCACCCCGCGCTCGCGGCCCAGTACCGCGGCCGCACCACGGGTGGCGGCTACAACTGGTTCGACGCCCTCGGCGGCACCTCGAGCCCGTACGACGCGGACGGCCACGGGACCCACACGATGGGCACGATGGTCGGCACGGACGACGGTGCGATGAACATCGGTGTCGCGCCGGGCGCCGAGTGGATCGCCGCCAACGGCTGCGCCGAGGACTGCGCCGACGCCACCCTCATCGCGTCCGGCCAGTGGCTCCTGGCGCCGACGCGTCTCGACGGCACCGGGGCGGACCCGGCGATGCGCCCGCACGTCGTCAACAACTCGTGGGGCCTGTCGTTCTCGACCGACCCCTTCATGGAGGACGTCATCGCCGCCTGGGAGGCGGCGGGCATCTTCAGCACGTGGGCGAACGGCAACGAGGGCGAGTTCGGCTGCGACTCGTCCGGCAGCCCGGGCTCGCGTGCGCTGTCCTACTCGGTCGGCGCGTACACGCCGTCGGGCGCCATCGCCCCGTGGTCCTCGCGCGGCCCGGGTCAGAGCGGCACCGTGAAGCCGGACATCGCCGCGCCGGGCGGGACCGTGCGGTCCGCCGTCCCGGGCGGCGGGTACGAGCAGTGGTCCGGGACGTCCATGGCCGCGCCGCACGTGGCCGGCGCCGTCGCGCTCCTCTGGGAGGCCGTCCCGGAGCTCGTGGGCGACGTGGCGCGGACGCGCGCCCTGCTCGACGAGTCCGCCGTGGACGTGCGCGACACCAGCTGCGGCGGCACGACCGACGACAACAACGTCTGGGGCGAGGGCAGGCTCGACGTGCTGGCTGCCTGGGAGCTCGCGCAGGAGCAGGCGTTCGACGCGGCGCCCGAGCCCACCGTCACCGGTGACGAGGCCAAGGTCGGCGTGACGCTCACGGCCTCGGTGCCGGCGTGGACGCCCGCCGCGTCGTTCACCTACCAGTGGCGCAAGGACGGCGAGATGATCTCCGGCGCCACGGGCCAGACCTACCGCCCCCGCGGCGCGGACGCGGGCGCCACGATCTCCGTCACCGTGGTGGGCACCGCGTCCGGCCGCACGCCGACGGCGCGGACCAGCGCCGAGACGGCCGAGGTCGCGCCGGGCGTCATGACGGCGGCGAACCCGACCATCAGCCCCACGGCCAAGGTCGGCACCACCCTGTACGCCAAGTCGGGCACCTGGACGTCCGGCACGCGGTTCACCTACCAGTGGTTCTCGAACGGCGCGCCGATCTCCGGCGCGACCGGCTTCACCTTCGTGCCCACGAGCGTCCACCGCGGCAAGCCGCTGACGGTGACCATCACCGGCACGCGTCAGGGCTACGTCAGCGAGAGCCGGACCAGCGCGCCGGTCACCGTCGCCTACGGCACGTTCTCGATGCCGGCTCCGCGCATCACGGGCATGTCCTCCCCGGGCGCCACCGTGCGCGTGGTCGCCCCGCCGGCCACGCCGGCGCGCACGACGACGACGTACCAGTGGAAGGTCGACGGCAAGAAGATCTCGGGCGCGACGGGGGCGACGTTCAAGATCCCGACGTCGTACGACGGCCGCAAGCTCACCGTCACGGTGACGGGCAAGCGCCCCGGCATCTCGACGAAGTCGGTCACCTCCGCGCACTCCACGGTGGCGAAGAAGTTCTCGTCGTCGCCGTCGCCGAAGATCACCGGGACCGCCCGCGTGGGCTCGAAGCTGACGGCCAAGGTCGGCACCTGGTCGCCGAAGCCCGCGTTCACCTACCAGTGGTTCGCGGACAGCGTCCCGATCTCGGGCGCGACGAGCTCGACGTACTCGGTCAAGGGTCCCCAGCTCGGCAAGAAGATCTCCGTGGTCGTCACCGCCCGCAAGTACGGGTACGCGACCGCCGTGCGGACCGGCGGCCCGACCGCCGCCGTCGCCAAGCCGGTCACGACCATCCCGGCCGACGACGGCTACCTCGTCGGCGGCAAGGGTGGCGTGCCCGCGGGCACGTACGTCGCCTCCGCCGGCTCCCGGACCTGCATCTGGGAGCGGGGCTCGGAGGACGACGTGCTGGGCTTCGACATCGGCTCGGGCCAGCGGGTCGCCTCGGTGAAGTCGGGCGACTACTACTTCTTCTCGCTCGACTGCGGCCGCTGGACCAAGTTCTTCGGCGGCATGAAGGCGCCGGCGCTGCGCACGGCCGCCAACGGGGTGTACGTGCTGGGTGACCAGCTCCAGCGGGGCGTCTACATGACGAACGGCCCCACCAAGCCGGAGAACGGCCCCTGCTACTACGCCGTCATCAAGGAGTTCACGGGCAGCCCGGACGGGAAGAACCTCGTGACGAGCGGCTCCGTCACCGACGCCCGGACGGTCACCCTGCCGTCCACCGCCAAGGGCTTCGAGACGGCCAACTGCGTCTGGCAGCGGGTGGGCTGACGCCCTCCTGTCCCACCGCGACGACCAGGCCCGCGGGACCGCCGACGGCGGACCCGCGGGCCTGGCCCGTCCCACGGCGCGGTAGCGTCGCCCGCATGACCACCGCAGACCGCGTCGCCGCGCTCCTCGAGAAGCACCCCGTCTGGGACGGGCACAACGACCTGCCCTGGGAGCTGCGCGAGCAGGTCGCCTACGACCTCGACGCGCTCGACGTCGCGCAGCGGCTCACGACCACCCAGACGGACCTGCCCCGGCTGCGCGAGGGCGGCGTGGGCGCCCAGTTCTGGTCCGTGTACGTCCCCTCGACGCTCCAGGGCGGCGCCGCGGTCACCGCGACGCTCGAGCAGGTGGACTGCGTGCACCGTCTCGTCGAGCGGTACCCGGACACGCTCCGCCTCGCGCGCACCGCCGCCGACGTCGAGCAGGCGTGGCGCGACGGCCGGATCGCCTCCCTGCTGGGTGCCGAGGGCGGCCACTCCATCGACGGTTCGCTCGCGGTGCTGCGCATGCTCCACGCGCTCGGCGTGCGCTACATGACGCTCACGCACAACGACAACGTGCCGTGGGCCGACTCCGCGACCGACGCCGAGGTGCTGGGCGGGCTCTCCGACCTCGGCGAGGACGTGGTGCGCGAGATGAACCGGATCGGCATGGTCGTCGATCTCTCGCACACCTCCGCCGGCACCATGCGGCACGCGCTGCGCGTCACCGCGGCGCCCGTGATCTTCAGCCACTCCAGCGCCCGCGCCGTCTGCGACGTGCCGCGCAACGTGCCCGACGACGTACTGGGCGGCCTCGCGACCAACGGCGGCGTCTGCATGGTGACCTTCGTGCCGCAGTTCGTCTCGCCCGCCGTCGCCGCGTGGCGGGACGCCGGGGACACCGACGCGCCCCCGCCGCGCGCGACCCTCGCCGACGTCGTCGCGCACGTCGAGCACGTCCGCGAGGTCGCCGGCATCGACCACGTGGGTCTCGGCGGCGACTACGACGGCACGCCGACGCTGCCGGAGGGGCTCGAGGACGTGACGGGCTACCCCCGCCTGCTCGCCGCGCTCGCCGACAACGGCTGGTCCGACGCCGACCTCGCGAAGCTGACCAGCGGGAACGTGCTGCGGGTGCTGCACGACGCCGAGGGCGTCGCGGAGCGCTGAGCGAGCGCGGGGCTCAGCCGGGCAGCTGCACCACCTTGCGCTGGAAGCCCAGGGCCACCCGCTGGAGGGACTCCAGGGGCTCCTGGTCGTTGTGGTGACTGATCTGCCGGAGCATCGACCCCGACGACGCGAGCAGCGCGACGATCACGTCACGGGCGTCCTCGCGCGTCTCGAGGGCCTCCTGGAGCAGGTCCTGGACGTGCGGTGACCGCAGTCCGTCCTCCTCGGGGTCGAGCAGGGCTGTCAGGAGCGCTATCGCCAACGAGCTTCCGTGGATGCTTGCCATGGTGGTCTCCCCCGGTCGGGGCCCGGGTCGCCGGGCATCAGCCACCCGCGGGCTCGCCCGCGGGGTACTCCTCCGACGCCCCGCCCCCGCGGCCTCGGTCGTGCACCTCTGTGTACCGCAGGTCGGCCCGTCTCGCCTGTCGACGGCGGTGGCGGGCGGGGCTCAGTCGTGCAGGATCCGCTGGAAGACGACGTGGTCCTGCCACGACCCGGCGATCTTGAGGTAGCTCGGCGCGTACCCGATCTTCTCGAAGCCGGCCCGGCCCAGCACCGCCTGCGAGGCCACGTTGTGCGGCAGCGTCGCGGCCTGCAGGCGGTGCAGGCCGAGCTCGTCGCGCGCGTGGTCGGCCAGTGCCAGCAGCGCGGCGGTCATGAGCCCCCTGCCGGTGTAGCGCGCGTCGATCCAGTAGCCGACGTGCCCGTTCTCGAACGCGCCACGCACGATGTCGGTGAGGTTGAGCCGCCCGACGACCTCGCCGTCGGCCGACTCCAGCACGGTGTGCAGCGCCGAGCCGTTCGTGTTGGCCAGCACCTGCACCCACAGGCGGTCCTTGTGCCACTGCTCGGTGAAGAACTCCTCCGGCCGGGCCGGGTCCCACGGCTCCAGGTGCTCGCGGTTGCGCGCGTAGGCGTGGGCGACGGCGACCGCGTCGTCCTTGGCGAGCTCGCGGAGCGTGACGTCGTCGGCCAGCCGGGTCTCGAAGGGCATGCGGCCACGATAGTGACCTCCGCCGCGCCCGGGAACTTTTCAGCCGCCGCCGGGGTTGAGTGAGATGGACTCAACTTTGGCGCCACGAGCTTGCCTCGTCCGGAGGGCCGACCTAAAGTTGAGTGCAGAAGGCTCAATCTGAACCTCTCCCGCAGTCGAGGAAAGCAGGCAACATGGCACGCGCAGTAGGAATCGACCTCGGAACCACGAACTCCGTGGTGTCCGTCCTCGAAGGTGGCGAGCCCACCGTCATCGCCAACGCGGAGGGCTCGCGGACCACCCCGTCGGTGGTCGCGTTCTCCAAGACCGGCGAGGTCCTGGTGGGCGAGGTCGCCAAGCGTCAGGCGGTCACGAACGTCGACCGCACCATCTCCTCGGTCAAGCGCCACATGGGCACCGAGTGGACCGTCGGCATCGACGACAAGAACTACACGCCGCAGGAGATCTCCGCCCGCATCCTGGGCAAGCTCAAGCGCGACGCGGAGGAGTACCTGGGCGAGCCGGTCACCGACGCGGTGATCACCGTCCCGGCGTACTTCAACGACGCCGAGCGCCAGGCGACCAAGGACGCCGGGCAGATCGCCGGCCTCAACGTGCAGCGCATCGTCAACGAGCCCACCGCCGCCGCGCTCGCGTACGGCCTGGACAAGGGCAAGGAGGACGAGCTCATCCTCGTCTTCGACCTCGGTGGCGGTACGTTCGACGTCTCCCTGCTCGAGGTGGGCAAGGACGAGGACGACTTCTCGACCATCCAGGTGCGCGCCACCTCGGGTGACAACCGCCTCGGTGGCGACGACTGGGACCAGCGGATCGTCGAGCACCTCATCAAGCAGGTGAAGAACTCCTCGGGCGTCGACCTGTCCAAGGACAAGATCGCGCTGCAGCGCCTCCGTGAGGCCGCCGAGCAGGCGAAGAAGGAGCTCTCGTCCGCGACGAGCACCAACATCTCGATGCAGTACCTGTCGATGAGCGAGAACGGTCCGATCCACCTGGACGAGAAGCTCACCCGCGCCCAGTTCCAGCAGATGACGCAGGACCTCATCGACCGCACGAAGGCGCCGTTCCACGCCGTCATCCGTGACGCGGGCATCTCGGTGTCGGACATCGACCACGTCGTGCTCGTCGGTGGCTCCACCCGCATGCCCGCCGTGACCGACGTCGTCAAGGAGCTGACCGGTGGTCGCGAGCCCAACAAGGGCGTGAACCCGGACGAGGTCGTCGCCGTCGGCGCCGCCCTGCAGGCCGGTGTCATCTCGGGTGACCGCAAGGACGTGCTGCTCATCGACGTCACGCCGCTGTCCCTCGGCATCGAGACCAAGGGTGGCGTGATGACGAAGCTCATCGAGCGCAACACGGCCATCCCGACCAAGCGCAGCGAGGTCTTCTCGACGGCGGACGACAACCAGCCGTCGGTGGCGATCCAGGTCTTCCAGGGCGAGCGCGAGTTCACCCGGGACAACAAGCCGCTGGGCGTCTTCGAGCTGACCGGCATCGCGCCCGCGCCGCGCGGCGTGCCGCAGATCGAGGTCACGTTCGACATCGACGCGAACGGCATCGTGCACGTGTCCGCCAAGGACCGCGGCACGGGCATGGAGCAGTCGATGAAGATCACGGGCGGCTCGGCCCTCCCGAAGGAGGACATCGACCGCATGGTCAAGGACGCCGAGGCGCACGCCGAGGAGGACAAGCGGCGCCGCGAGGAGGCCGACACCCGCAACCAGGCGGAGGCCTTCGCGTACTCGATGGAGAAGCAGATCGCGGACAACCGCGACAAGCTCCCGGCCGAGGTCGTCACCGAGGTCGAGGCGGACATCGCCGCCGTGAAGTCCGCCCTCGAGGGCGACGACGCGGCCGCCGTGAAGTCGGCCTACGAGAAGCTCGGCGCGTCGTCGCAGAAGATCGGCGAGGCGCTGTACTCGGCCCAGCAGCCCGCGGCGCAGGGCGCCGAGGGTGGTCCCCAGACGGCGAACGCCCAGTCCGCCCCCGAGGAGGACGTCGTGGACGCCGAGATCGTCGACGACGAGGACGAGCGCAAGTGACGGACGAGAACCAGCAGGGCGCCCCCGAGCCCGAGGGCTCGGCCGAGCACCCCTTCCAGTTCACGGACAAGCGCAAGGTGAGCATGTCCGGCGACGAGGCGCGGGCCGCCGAGGCGGCGTCCGCCGCCGAGCAGCCGGCCGAGGAGCCGGCGTCGTCGGACGAGGGCGCGGGCGAGCCCGCCCCCGGGGCGGGCGACCCGCTCGCCGGGCTCGACTTCGAGCCCTCCGGCGACGCGGCGGAGGCGTCCGAGGTGCTCAAGGCCAAGGCCGAGGCCGCCGAGCACCTGGACGCCCTGCAGCGGGAGCGCGCGAGCTTCACGAACTACCGCAACCGTGCCCTGCGCGACCAGGAGGCCGCGCGGGAGCGGGGCGTGCAGGACGTGCTGGTCGCGCTGCTGCCGGTGCTCGACGACATCGAGCGCGCCAAGCAGCACGGCGAGCTGAGCGGGCCCATGGCCGCGATCGCGGAGAAGATCGACCAGAGCCTGCAGAAGTTCGGCGTCGAGCGGTTCGGCACCGTGGGGGAGGAGTTCGACCCCACCGTGCACGAGGCGCTCATGCACTCGACCGAGGCGGACGCGACGGCCACGACTGTCAACCTTGTGGTCGAGCCCGGCTACAAGATCGGCGACAAGGTGGTCCGGGCGGCGCGCGTCGGCGTCGTCGGACCGGAGTAGCCCGGTACCCGGTGGTCGGGCCCACCCCCGCGAGGGGTGGGCCCGGCCGTCGGGGCCACGGTGCGGAAAGGAGGTGCCATGACCGGTCAGGACTGGATGGAGAAGGACTTCTATGCCGTGCTGGGCGTGCCGAAGGACGCCGACGACGCGACGGTGAAGAAGGCCTACCGCAAGCTCGCCCGCCAGTACCACCCCGACCAGAACAAGGGGAAGGCGGACGCGGAGTCCAAGTTCAAGGAGATCGGCGAGGCCTACGCGGTCCTGTCCGACCCTGAGCAGCGCCGGCAGTACGACGCCGTGCGCGCCATGGCCGGCGGCGCCCGCTTCTCCGCGGGTCCGGGCGGCGCCGGAGCGGGCGGCTTCGAGGACATCATGAGCGCCATGTTCGGTGGCGGCGGCGCCCGGGGCGGACCCCGCGTCCGCTACTCGCAGGGCGGCGGCGCCTCGGGCGCGGGCTTCGAGGACATCCTCGGCTCGATGTTCGGCGGCGGCGCCAGGCAGGGCTACGGCCCCACCGGGTTCACGGCGCCGAGCCAGGGCGCCGACCTCACGGCGCAGGTGACGCTGCCGTTCCGTGCGGCGGTCGAGGGCACGACGGCCGACCTCCAGGTCGACGGGCGCACCCTCCACGCGCGGATCCCCGCGGGCATCAACGACGGCAAGAAGATCCGGCTCCGCGGCAAGGGCCGGCCGGGTACGAACGGCGGGCCGGCGGGCGACCTGGTGGTCACCGTGCACGTCGCACCGCACCCCGTGTGGAGCCTGGACGGGCGCGACCTGCGGATGACGGTCCCCGTCACCTTCGCGGAGGCCGCCCTCGGCACGACGCTCGAGGTGCCGACCCTGGACGGCTCGACCGTCCGGCTCAAGGTGCCGGCCGGGACCCCGTCGGGCCGTGTGCTCCGCCTCAAGGGGCGGGGCGTGCAGGCGTCCGGGGCGTCCGGCGACCTGCTCGTCACCGTCCAGGTGGCGGTGCCGCAGAAGCTGAGCCGGAAGGCCAGGCAGGCGCTCGAGGCGTTCGCCGCCGAGAGCGACGGCGAGGACGTGCGCGCGGGCCTGGCCGAGCGCGCCGCGGAATGACGAGCGGCGCGGCGGGGCGGGTGCCCTGCCGCGCCGTGGTCGGTTAACGTACTCGGTTGATCTGCCCGGACGACGGGCACGCGAGGAGACGGGAGGGCACATGATCGACGACGACGCCCCGGTGCTCACCGTGTCCAAGGCCGCGGAGCTCGCCGGGATGCACCCGCAGACGTTGCGGCAGTACGACCGGCTCGGTCTCGTGGTCCCGCGCCGGACCCGTGGCAGGGGGCGGCGGTACTCCCGGCGTGACGTGGCCCGGCTGCTGCAGGTGCAGCGGCTCGCGCAGGTCGAGGGCATCAACCTCGCGGGGATCAAGCGCATCCTCGACCTCGAGGAGCACGTCTCCGTGCTCGAGGACCGGCTCCGCGACCTGATCCTTCGCGTGCAGGAGGAGGGCAGGGTGTTCGCCGCCGGCCCGTCGGCGGGCGACGTCGTCGTCGTGCAGCGCGGGCAGCGCGTGCGCAGCTCCTCGGTGCGGGTGGACCTCGAGCACCGCTCGGTCGGCGGCGGCGCGCTCGTGCTGTGGCGCCCGCCCCCGCGGCGTGAGGAATAGATTTCGGAAAGGCAATTCTTTCCGAATGGTCTGCACCGCGCGCCGCGACAGGTAAGGCATTCCTTGCTTTTTCCAGATCCTTCACGGTGGCCCTTCCTGGAATACGATCGATGTATTCGACAGGTCAGCGTCGGGACACGAGGAGGAAGCACATGAGCGCGCTCATGGAGATGCCGGAGGTGGCCGAGTGCTCGATCGAGGGCTGCGGCTACAACCACGACCACGGTTGCCACGCGGGTGCCGTCACCATCGCGGGTACGGCGGGTGACGCGTCGTGCGCCACGTTCATCCCGCTGAGCACCAAGGGCGGCCTGGAGAAGGTGATCGCCCACGTGGGCGCCTGCCAGCGCGGGGAGTGCGTGCACAACGACCAGCTCGAGTGCGCCGCGCCGTCGATCCGCGTCGGCGCCGGACCCGAGGACCCGGGCCACGCCGACTGCCTCACGTTCCAGGAGCGCTGAGCCCCCCGGACGCGACAGAGCGCCTGCTCGCCGGTGAGCAGGCGCTCTGCGTGCGTTCAGGGGGGTGTGTTCCGGGGGCCGTGCGGTCTTCTTCGGGGGCCTGCGCGCCCCGGCGGCCTCAGCGGGCCAGGTGGTCCAGCAGGAGGAGTGCGTCGTCGTGCGTGCCGGGCAGCTGTTCCACCCAGACCCGCGTGGGCCGCCGCACCTCCGTGGTGAGGCCGAGCACCTCGGCGTTGCGCTCCACGACCCGGCGGAGCGACTGGCCCAGCTCGGCGGTCGCGGGTCCGCGCTCGCACAGCACGACGAACGTCCCGTCGCCGACGGCGGCCATCGGGTGCCCCTCGCCGAACACCTGGTGCAGCGTGCGCCCGATCGCGGCCGAGCGCGCGAGCCGTTGCCACGTGTCGAGGTTGTCGAGACCCACGTCGAGCACGAGCAGGCAGTGCGTGCTGCTCGCCGGCGCGCCCGTCCGCTGGGCCGCCCCGTAGGTCTCGCGCAGCCGCTCGCCCAGGTACTCGCCGGTCGCGAGCCCTGTCGACGGGTCGCGCGTGGCGATCTGGTACGGCACCCGCTCGCGCTCGCCGACCCAGCCGATGGCGGCGGCCCGCAGCGCGCCGACGTCGGTCGGGCGGCCGAACGCGGCGTACAGGCACGCGACGTCGTCCAGGGCCTCGGTGATCCCGGCGCCGACCATCGCACGCGCTGCCCCGAGGCGCTCCGCGGGCGCGATCACGTCCCGGCCCTCGGCCAGCGCCTCGGCCAGCGCCTCCGCGGCGGGGTGGTCCCAGTCGTTCGGCCTGATCCAGACCGAGGCCAGACTGGTAGCGCGCCACCGCTCGCGCAGGTCGTGTACTCGCACCTGCGCCTCCTGCTGCGACTCGCTCATGATGAAGGGACCCTCACGGGGATACATCATGACGCACCTTCTGGTGCCGAGTACCCCACTTCACCCCCGGAAGGCGGGCGAATCGCATTTTTCAACCCCTAGGAATCCGCCTCACCCTCTATAGTCTTGGCAGGACACCGGCCGAGAGTCTGGGTAGACGTGAAGCAAGCGGAGAGCAGCACAGGGGAGACCCCGAGCGACGCGGAACTGATCCTGCAGGTCAGGTCGGGTAACCGCGAGGCCTTCGGCGTGCTCTACGAGCGCCACGCGGCCGCGGCGCGCGCGCTCGCGCGCCAGTACGTCTCCCCCTCCGACGCCGAGGACGTCGTCGCCGACGCCTTCAGCAAGCTGTTCGAGATGCTCCGCCGGGGCGCCGGGCCCGACGCCGGGTTCCGTCCCTACCTGTACACCGTGGTGCGGCACCGGGCCTTCGACGTCTCCCGGGGCGCCGCCCGCAACCGTCCCTCGACGGACGACGAGATCGAGTCGGTGCTCGGCCGCGTCGCGTCCGAGGAGGACCCGGCCCTGGCCGGGTTCGAGCGCAGCGTCGTCTCGCGGGCCTACTTCGACCTGCCCGAGCGCTGGCGCGAGGTGCTCTGGTACGTGCTGGTCGACGACCTCAAGCCCGCCCAGGTGGCACCCGTGCTGGGCCTCAGCCCGAACGGCGTCTCCGCGCTGCTCTACCGCGCCAAGGAGGCGCTGCGCGCCGGGTACCTCCAGCAGCACCTGACCCACGCGCCGTCCGACACGTGTCGCAGCGTCAACCCGCTGCTGGGCGGCTACGTGCGCGAGAGCCTGTCCAAGCGCGAGACGGCGAAGATCACCGAGCACCTGTCCACCTGCGGCACCTGCAGCGCGCTCGTGCTCGAGCTGCACGACGTCGCGCACGGCATGAAGACCGTCATCGCCCCACTCGTGCTCGGCGCGGGCGGGCTCGTGCTGGTCGGCGCGGGCGCGCCGATCGGCGGCCTCGCCGTGGCGGCGAAGGCCGGCGCCGGTGCCGCTGTCGGCACGCCCGCCGCGACCGCGAGCACCGTCGGGGCCGTGAGCACGGCCGG
>NZ_JABEMG010000249.1 GCF_013004695.1 Promicromonospora citrea | reverse complement strand
CTCTTCCGATCTCCCGCCGGCACGTCGCGGCCGACCTCGCCGCCGACGTCGCGGGCCTGCTCGCCGCGGGCGCGACGTGGGACGGGCGCCCCCTGGTCGCGGGCGACGTCGCGGTGCTGGTCTCGGCGCGTGCCCACGGCCGCGTCGTGCAGGAGGCGCTGGCCGAGCGCGGCGTCGCCGCCGTCATGCCGGGCGGCGACGTGTTCGCCACGCCCGCCGCCGACGAGTGGCTCACGCTGCTGGAGGCCCTCGAGGCGCCGCACCGCTCGGCGCTCGTGCGCGCGGCGGCGCTCACGCCGTTCCTCGGCCGCACCGCCGCCGACCTCGACGCGGGCGGGGAGGACCTCACGGCGCGCGACGCCGACACGCTGCGCGGGTGGGCGCACCTGGTGCGGCACCGCGGCGTCGCCGCCCTGCTCGAGGCCGCGGAGGAACGCGGGCTGGGCGCCCGGGTGCTGGCCCGCGCGCAGGGTGAGCGGCTCCTGACCGACCTGCGCCACCTGGGCCAGCTCCTGCACGAGGTGAGCGCCACCGAGTCGCTCGGCCTCACCGCCCTGCTCGCGTGGTTCCGGGACGAGCGGCGCCGCACCGGCACCGCCGAGCGTCCTCGCCGGCTCGACTCCGACGCGGCGGCCGTACAGGTCGTCACCGTGCACGGTAGCAAGGGGCTGCAGTACCCCGTCGTGTACCTGCCGTACGGCTACGACAACTACGCCCGGCCCGTCGACATCGCGCTCTACCACGACGAGCACCACGACCGGCCCGGCACCCGGACGATCGACGTCTCGGGCTCGGGCGCGTGGTGGGACGCGCACTGCGCCGCGCACCGGGCGGAGGAGGACGGCGAGGAGCTGCGCAAGCTCTACGTCGCCCTGACCCGCGCGCAGTCGCAGGTGGTGGCGTGGTGGGCGCCGACGTCGAGCACGCCGACCAGCGGGCTGCACCGCCTCCTGTTCGGCCGCACCCCCGGCACGCGGGAGGTGCCGGACACGCAGCCGCTCCAGGACGACGACTACGTGACGCGCGTGCTCGGGCTGCTCCAGGAGCTGGGCGGGCCCGTGGCCGAGGTCGCGGAGGTCGCCGAGGTGTCGGCGCCCGCGCCCGCCGACCGGGACGCGCCGTTCGCGGCGCGCACGTTCGGCCGCACCGTCGACCTCGCGTGGCGGCGCACCTCCTACTCGGGCCTGATCGCGGCGGCGGACGACGTGCCGCACGTGGCCAGCGAGCCCGAGACGCAGGGCACCGACGACGAACCGGACGCGCCGGACGACGAGGCGGCCGCCCCGGGGCCGGTGGTCCAGGGGTCGATGGTTCAGGGGTCGATGGTTCAGGGGACGCCGTCGCCGATGGCCGACCTGCCCACCGGGGCGGCGTTCGGCTCGCTCGTGCACGCCGTGCTGGAGCACGCCGACCCCTTCGCGCCCGACCTGCGCGCCGAGCTCCTGGAGCACGTCACCGAGCAGCTGCGCTGGTGGCCCGTCCCGGCCGACCCCGAGGCGGTCGCCGACGGCCTCGTGCCGCTGCACCACACGCCGCTCGGCCCGCTCGCCGACGGCCGGACGCTCGGCGAGATCGGGCTGCCCGACCGTCTCCGCGAGCTGACGTTCGAGCTGCCGCTCGCCGGCGGTGACCTGGGCAGCGGATCCGCCGGGCACGGTGCGCCGGGCACCGGCCACGAGCCGCGGCTGCGTGACCTGGCGCCGCTGCTGCGTGCCCACCTGCCCGCCGACGACCCGCTCGCCGCCTACGCCGACCGGCTCGAGCAGCCCGCCCTCGGCGACCAGGCGCTGCGCGGCTACCTGACCGGTTCGGTCGACGTGGTGCTGCGGCTGCCGACCGGGCGGTTCGTCGTCGTCGACTACAAGACCAACTTCCTCGGTCCCGCCGTCGCCGACTACACGGCCGACCGGATGGCCGAGGCGATGCTGCACTCCCACTACCCGCTGCAGGCGCTGCTCTACGGCGTGGTGCTGCACCGCTACCTGCGGTGGCGGCTGCCCGGCTACGACCCCGCCGAGCACCTGGGCGGCGTGCTCTACCTGTTCGTGCGCGGGATGGCCGGGCCCGACACCCCGGACGCGGGTGGCAGCCCCGCCGGCGTGCTCTCCTGGCGGCCGCCCGCCGAGCTCCTGGTGGCGCTGTCGGACCTGCTCGCCGGGGCGGGGGACGGGACGCCGTCCGGGGCACGACCCGGGCGCGGGACGGCGGGGGAGGCGGCATGACGACCGACGGGACCGACCCCCGGCTCGAACGCTGGGCCACGGACGACCCGCACGACGCGCGCAGGGCGCTGGGTGCGACCGGCCTGCTGCGCGCCTTCAACGACGCCGGCGTGCTCACCGCCGCCGACGTGCACGTCGCCCGCCGCACGGCCGACGTCGTGGGGGAGACCGACGAGAGCGTCCGCCTCGCCGTCGCCCTCGCGGTGCGCGCGGTGCGGCAGGGCTCGGTCTGCGTGGACCTGACGGCGTTCGGTGCGGCCGGCGAGGCAGGCCGGCCCGGGGCGCCCGCCGCGAGCGGTGCGCCCGGGCCGGAGGCGCCCGACGACCCGCCGCTGCCCTGGCCGGACCCCGACGGCTGGCTGGAGCGGGTCGCGGCGAGCCCGCTGGCCGAGCGGTCCGTCGTGCGCGCCGACCTCGGCCTGCTCTACCTCGACCGCTACTGGCGCGAGGAGTGCCAGGTGCGCGACCACCTCGTCGCCCGGCTGGCCGGGCTGCCCCCTGCGGTCGACGACACGCTG
>NZ_JABEMG010000248.1 GCF_013004695.1 Promicromonospora citrea | reverse complement strand
TCCGATCTGAGATCGACCGGCTCAGGGGCCGTGCCGGAGAGAGTGACGGCGACGAGGCCGTCCGCCGCCTCGTCGCGGCCCTGGACGACCCGCGCTGGACCGCGCGGGCCGACGGCGGCGTCGTCACCGTCGTCCTCCGCGACGGGGCGTTCGCCGCGGGCGGCGCCGAGACCACGGACGCGGGGCAGGAGGCGCTCGCGGGGCTGGGGGCGGCGCTGCGCGGGCGGGACGTCGAGGTCGCCGTCGTCGGGCACACGAGCGACACCCCGCCGGTGCCGGGCGGGCCGGACAACGCCGCCGTCGGGCTCGACCGCGCGCTGGCCGGCGCGCAGGTGATCGCGGCAGAGGCGGACCTGCCGCTCGGCGCCGTCCGTGTGGCCACGAGCGGCGACGCCGCCCCGCCTCACCCGAACACGGACGAGGCGGGCCGGGCGCGCAACCAGACGGTGACGGTGACGATCACCCCGCGCTGAGGGGCGGACCGACCGGTGCGGTGACCCGGGACAGCCGCTCGGCGTCGGGGGAGCCCGGCTCGGCGTGGAAGACGACGAGCATCAGGTCGTGCGCGCCGTCGACGCCGAGGCGCTCCCGGTTCACCGTGAGCTCGCCCACGGCGGGGTGCGCGAGCCGGACGGGCGAGCCCCACTGGCCGCGTACCTCGTGCCGCGCCCAGAGCTGCCGGAACAGGGCGCTCGACCGGGACAGGTCCTCGACGAGGGCGACCAGCGGGGGGTCCTCGAGGTCACCCGCCGCGGCCAGGCGCAGGTTCGCGACGAGGCACTCGGAGTAGTCCGCCCAGTCCGGGAACATGGCCTGCGTCTCGGCGTCGAGGAACAGGTCACGGAGCTGGTTGCGGCCCGCGTCGAGCCGTGGCGAGAGGGCGCGCGCCGCGTCGTTCGCCGCCACGACGTCGAAGTAGCGGGTCTCGACGAACGCGGGGTGCTGGAGCGAGCGCAGCAGCATGAGCGTGCCGGCCGGCGGCTCGGGTGCGCGAGGGCGGCGACGCGGCGGCGGTGCGTCCTCCACGAGCGTGCGCAGGTGGGCGACGTGGTCGTCGTCGAGGCGGAGCACGCGCGCCAGCGCGGCGATGACCTGCGGCGACGGGTTGCGGTCGCGGCCCCGCTCGAGGCGCAGGTAGTAGTCGGCGCTGATCCCGGCGAGCAGCGCGACCTCCTCCCGGCGCAGGCCCGGGACGCGGCGCACGCCGCCGTCGGGCAGGCCGGCCTCCCCGGGTGTGACCTGCTCGCGGCGCGCGCGCAGGAAGGCGCCGAGGGCGTTGGCGGGCCGGCGGCGGCGCGGGAGAGGAGGGTCTGCCGCACCCCGGTCTGCGGAGGGCTCTGCCTGGACGGTCGTGCTCTGCATAGCGTGCACAACGGCCCGCCGGGGGCGGGTTGTTCCAGTCGTCCCGTACACAGGAGAGCTCCGCACATGACCGTCACACTCATCACCGGCGCCAACAAGGGCATCGGGCTCGAGACCGCGCGTCGCCTCGTCGCACTCGGCCATGACGTCTACCTCGGCGCGCGCGACGCCGGGCGCGGCCGCACGGCCGCCGACGAGGTCGGCGCCCGGTTCGTGCAGCTCGACGTCACCGACGACGCGTCGGTGGCGGCGGCCCTCGCGACGATCGACGCCGACCACGGCCGCCTCGACGTGCTCGTGCACAACGCGGGCGTGCTGGGCGACGGCGACGTCGACGGGGCCACGGCGCTGACCGTGTTCGACACGAACGCCGTCGGCGTCGTGCGGGTCACCGAGGCGGCGCTGCCGCTGCTGCGCCGGTCGCCGCACGCCAACGTGGTCACCGTGTCGAGCAGCGCGGGGTCGTTCTGGGCCGTGACCAACCCGGAGCGGGTCGAGCACAGCCTGCCGACGCTGCTGTACTCGGCGTCCAAGGCGGCGGCCACCATGCTGACGGTGCGCTACGCGCAGACCGAGCCCGGCATCCGGTTCAACGCCATCGAGCCGGGCACCACCGCCACCGACATGACGGCGGCCTACGGCATCGGGCGCCCGCCGCAGGAGACGGCGGAGTTCGTCGTGCGCTGGGCGACCCTCGGCCCGGACGGGCCCACCGGCACGCTCCAGGACGAGGCGGGCGAGCTGCCCTGGTGACGGGGCCGGCGGGGCGGCCGGCGGGTCAGCCGATGTAGGAGACGGCCAGGTCGGTCACGTCGTGCGCGTAGGACAGCGACCGGTTGTACGTGGTCAGCGCGTCCGCCCACCCCTCGTCGGTGGTGACGTCGCCGCCCGCCGAGCACAGGTAGCCGGCGGCGGTCAGTGCGGCGTCGTCGATCTGGTGCGGGTCGGTACGCCCGTCGAGGTCGCCGTCCCGGGCGTGCCTGCCCCACGTGGTCGGGATGAACTGCAGCGGCCCGACGGCGCGGTCGAACCGGTCGTCGCCGTCGAGCTCGCCGCCGTCGGTGTCGAGGATCTCCATGACGCCGTCGCTGCCGTCGAGCGGGATGCCGATGATGGGCGGGTGCACGATGCCGTCGGCGCCCGCGCGGGCGCCGAGGTAGCTGCCGTGCACCGACTCGACGGCGCCGATGCCCGCGAGGGCGTTCCAGCCGAGGCCGCAGCCGGGCTCGGTCCAGGAGGTCCGCAGCGCGGCGCCCGCGTAGGCGGCGAGCGCGCGGCGGGGGATCCCGGTGCGTTCGGCGGTCTCGCGCAGCCAGGCCGGGTCGGGCAGCTCGGCGACCGGCACGGCGTCGGCGTCCGCCGGGTC
>NZ_JABEMG010000247.1 GCF_013004695.1 Promicromonospora citrea | reverse complement strand
CGGCGCCCGGGGCGCGCTCCCGCGCGGGCACGGCAGGAGCGGCGACGTCGGGCGCGTCCCCGCGCACCGCCGCCACGAGGTTCTCGGCGTCCCCTGCCGCGACGACGACGTCGCACCCCAGCGCCGCGAGCCGCTCGCCCGGCACGGCCCGGTCCTCGACCGCGACGACCCGCAGGCCAGCGGCCCGCAGGCGGGCCACCGCCTCACGGTCCAGGCCGGGGAGGTCACCCGAGACGACAGCGGCCGTCCCCGCCCCGGCCTCCGCCGAGGCCAGGAGCTCGGTGAGCTCGGCGCAGCGCCGGGTCACCGCGACGCCCTCCTGCGTGAGCACGGTGACGGCGACGGCCTCGTCGGCGGGCGCGCGCACGGCCACGAGCACGGTGACCGGCCGGTCCTGGTCGGCCCGCCCGTTCACCGGAGACCGCCCGCGACCGGCACGACGGCGACCGTCCCGGTGTCCGAGAGCGCGGCGAGGACCGTCGGCAGCGCGTCCTGCGGGACCAGCACGTGCAGCGTGACGGCGCCGTCCACGACGATCGCGCCCTCGCGCGCGTCGACCTGCTCGACCACGACGTCCTGCGCGAGCGTGCGCGGCTCCGGACGCTGCCGCTCCGCGCCGCCGGGCGCGACGGGGGCCGCGGGCACGAACCACAGGTCCACGACCGTGCCGGGCCGGATCCGGTCGGACAGCCCCGACCCCACGGGGACGGCGACCGAGCGCACGTCGGCGTCCGCGCCGAGGGCGGCCTGCGGCACGAGCTCGCCCTCGCCCACCACGCGCAGCGCCACCAGGTCGGCGGGCAGCGGCTCGTCGGCGCGCAGGTACGACCCGGTCCCGGTGCCGAGCCGGACGTCGGCGACGCGCAGCGCCGACGCCGTGACCGGTTCGCCCGGAGTCAGCGCGCCGTCCGCGACGTAGACCGGTACCGTGCGGCTCGCGGTCGAGACGGCCCAGGACCCGAGAGCCACCGACAGCGCGACGACCACGAGCCCCGTGACGAGCCGGGGATCGCGCCAGCGGGGACGGCGCAGCCGGGCGGCCGGCGCCGCGGGCAGCTCGAGCGCGACGGCCGGAGCGGGCGGGGCAGAGGTCATCTCGGTCCTTCCGCGTACTTTCGTGGACTTTGTCGAGACGGTCGCGTACAACTCCCAGTGCGGGCACACGGGCGCAACGACGCGAACCGGACAGAATGCCGCTCAGCCTGAGCAGAGCGCCGCAACCATAGTGGTCGAACACGGCTGATCCGGCATCAGATAAACACTTCTTGGGGATAACCCCCTCATGTCGGTGTCTCGTGCCACACTGGTGTCATGGAAAAGCGCTTTCTCTCACTGGCCGATGTAGTCGAGACGCTGAACATCTCGATGGCCCAGGGCTACGCACTGGTGCGGACGGGCGACCTCCCGGCCATCCAGGTGGGGCCCAAGAAGGTCTGGCGCGTCGAGGCCGCGGAGCTGGAGGCATACATCGAGCGCATGTATGCGAAGAGCCGCGAACGGCTCAAGGGTTCCGCCACCACCGACGCCTGAAAGCATTCAGCGCATCATCGGGACCGGCGCACTCCGCACGTTCCTCCGGGACGGGAGTGACACCGGTCCCGGTCTGGATTTCCGGGTATCCCGAATCTCGCACGGACGTCCTTCACGCCCCTGACCTGGGCCGACGCCGTCCGCTGCCGCTACCTGCCCGAAGGCGGCGGGTCAGAGCGCCTCGCTCACCACGAGCAGGGCGGCGAACGGAACCAGCCTCGGACCCCTGCCGGGCACCTCGACGTCCAGGTGATCGCGCCCCACGCGGGCGATCCTCCCCGCGGTGACGCCCGCGGGCGTGCGCACCGTGACACGCACCCGGTCCCGCTGGAGCTCCCGCAGCGCCGCGGTCAGCGCCGGCGCACCGAGCCGCCGCCCCGCCGGAGCCGCCTGACGACCGAGGCCGAGCACGCCCGCCAGCGCGCCGAGCGGCACGAGCTGCCGACCGACCGGCTCCGGTGGCCGGCCCTGGAGCGCGACCCACTCGTCCGCGACGTCCCGGACAACGCCGCGCAGCGGGGTGCCGTCGAGCACCTCGACCGTGACCTCGGTGCCGACGGCGGCCCGGAACCGGTCGGCCAGCGCCATGGTCGCGTGCTCGGCGCGGGTCAGCTCGGACACCAGCGCGTCGGCCTCCGCCGCCTCCTGCGCCCGGGCCTGGGCCTCGAGGTCCCCGAAGAGGGCTGCCCAGCGCGCGGGCTCGGGAGTGGGTCCGGCCTGTTCGGAGGGTGCCATGGCTCCACCCTCCGTCATCCACAGCCGGTGCGCTCCCGGTGGACACCCCGCACCACCGCCGGTTGAATAGCGGCATCGGACGACACCAACAGGCATCAACGCTGCCGAGAGATGAGCAGTCGTCTGCGACACCGACGATCACAGGGGGACCGATGTCGACCACCATCTGGAGTGCCACGCCGGCGCCGACCGCACCCGCGTCGGACGCGGCCAGGGCGCGCGTCCGCCGCAGCACCGTCGTGCTCGTGCTCGTCGCGCTGGGCCTCGTCGCCGCTGCCATCGCCCTCGGAGCACGTGCCTGGCACGTGGGCAGCGGCCTCGGCAGCGCGCTGTTCCCGGTGGACGGCATCGTCGAGCTCGCCGCCGTCGCGACGGGTGCCGTCGTCGCCGGACGGGCCGCGGGCCACGCGGTGGTCGCGCTCGGCTGGGTGCTCGCCTGCCGCAGGGGGGTGCGCTGGGCCGCGGGCGAACGCGCGGTGTCCCGGCACGCACCGGCCGTCGTGCGCCGCCTCGCGCGGTCGGCCGTCGGTGTGGGGGTCGGGCAGCGCGGAGGCCGTCG
>NZ_JABEMG010000246.1 GCF_013004695.1 Promicromonospora citrea | reverse complement strand
GGTCGCCGGGGCGGTGGTGGCCGGCGGGGCGCCCTCCGAGGCGGCCGTGGTGGGCGCGTCGGTGACGGCCGTGGCGGGTGTCGCCTGCGCCGCCTCGCCCCGAGCGAGCTGGCCACGGACCTCGGCGGTGAGGTCGGCCAGGAACGGCTTGAGCCCGCGCGGCCTGCGCTCGCGCGCGGCGTGCCGCGGCACGCCCCCGGCGGGGACGTCGGGCACGCCGGGCCGGTTCTGCTGGGCCACGGTCACGCGTTCCGGGCGGTGGTGCGACCGGCCGGTGCCTCGGCGAGGAAGTCGGCGAGCAGCGCGGTGATCTCCTCGGGGCGCTCCAGGTTGGGCAGGTGGCCCGCCCAGCCGAGCTGCACGTGCCGGGCGCCGGGGACGTGACTCGCCAGGTGCGCGGCCACGGCGCGGAAGTGGTCGAGGTCCTGGCCGCCCGAGACGACGAGCGTGCGGGCGGTCACCGCCGCCAGGTCGATCTCCGGCCCCTCCTGCTCGGCGTCCTCCTCGACGGCCAGCTGCACCTCGAACGCGTGGCGCTGCATGGTGCGCACCAGCTCGCGGGCGGCGTCGTCGGCCTCGGGGCCCACCCAGGTCGCGACGTTGAGCTCGGTCGCCCCGTCGATGTCGCCCGCCTCGATGAGAGCGTCCTCGCGGCGCGCGAACCGCTGCAGCGACCGTGTGGCGGGCAGCTCGTAGGCCGCGTTGATCAGCACGAGGTCCGACACGAGCTCGGACCACGCGGACGCGACCTGGAGGCCGACGTGACCGCCTGCCGACGCGGCGACCACGGCCACGCGGTCCACACCCAGGTGCTCGAGCAGCTCGTGCACGTCGTGCGCGTTGTCGAACGGCTCGGTGGTGAGCGGGGTCTCGCCGTAGCCGCGCAGGTCGCAGCGGATGACCTGGTGCGTGCGGGCGAGCTCCTCACGCTGGGGCTCCCACATGCGCGAGTCGGCGACGCCGGCGTGCAGGAGCAGGAGGGCGGGGCCGGAGCCGGTGACGTCGTGGCTGATCATCTGCCGACCGTAGCGACGGAGCCCGCGCGTGAGCCAGCGCAGAGGTGGACGCCCGGCGGGGCGACGGATAGAATCGAACACATGTACGGATCCTCGGAAGGTCAGGTGCCGGGCGCACGCGTCGCGTCCCCGGTCGACGCGGCGTTCGACGCACTCGTCGCCGAGCTGCTCGCGAGCCCTCGGATCACGTACGCCCCGATCCTCGAGCGTCCGGCGCTGTACTACGGCGGGCACGCGGCCGGGCGCTCGGCGCGACGGCACCGGCGCTTCGTCCTGCGCGCCGGTACCGACCTCGACGACCCCCGGGCCGACCGCCAGGCCTGACCGGCGCTCAGAGCACGACCGCGAGCACCGCCGCGACGACGGCCAGCGCGATGCCGACGAACCCGAGCGTCGTCGCCGTCGCGGCCTTCCTCGTCGCCGTGTCGGCCGTCTCGCGCGCCGTCGCCGCAGCGTTCGCGGCCGCGTCGGCGGCAGCCTGGGCGGTGTCCGCGGCGGCCCGCGCGGCGGCCAGGTCGGTCCGCAGCGTGCCCGCCGTCGCGGTGAGCTCGTCGAGCTGCTCCTGCAGGCGTGCCGCCTCCTCGCGCGCCGTCGCCGCCGCGCGGTCGGCAGCAGCCTCTGCGGCGGTGTCGGCGTGCGCGCGCGCCTGCTCGAGGGCGGCGTGGAGCGTCGCCCCCGCGGCCTGCTCGACCGCCTCCGCCTGCTCCTTGCGGACCGCGGCGGTCTCCTTGGCGACGAGCTCGCGCAGCTCGGTGCCCTGCTCCTTGAGCGCGATCGTCAGCTCGGCCTGCACCTCCTGCGCCGTGAGCGGCTTGTCCGGCTTGGCGAGGTAGGCGTCGGCCCAGGTGCGACGCGACCGCCCGCGCGCGCCGTCGACGACGGCCTCCTTCTCCTCGTCGGTCAGCCGGTCGAGCGCCTCGGCCGCCGCCTTCACGGCGGGCGGCGTCTCGACAGGCCCCTTGGCGCCCTTGGCGGCCTTCGGCTTGGGGGCAGGTGCCTCCGGCGCCGCCTCGCCGGTCGCCGGCGTGGCGGCCACGGCCGCGGCGTAGTCGGCGTCGTCGCTGTCGGCGGACGCGGACTCGGGAATCTTGATGGGCTTGGTCAGCAGGGCCCGCAGGCGGTCCAGCCGCTCGGTCTTCTCGCCGCCCTCGGTCGCCGGGGCGTCGCTGTCGCTGCTCATGGGGGAAACGTACTGCTCTGCCCGATCTAGGTCGACTACCACGAGTGGAGTGGCGTTTCCTTGGGGCGGCGCCGGGCGATGGCCGACCAGGAGTGGAAGCAGGTCATCGCCGGGGAGTGGGGCACGCCAGATCGTGGCGGCGAGGAAGCCGTGGTTGCGGCTGCGTCGGGCCGGGCACGACATCGCGCGCTGCACCGCACCACCACGCCTGGTATTGGGCTGGCGGTCCGCTACCTCGATGCGGACGCGCTGGCCGAATCGAGATCGCGACCCTGGAATGGGCGCACCGGTCCAACCGCGAACGCACCGACGGTTCGAACGACGGCCGCACGCCCGCCGAGGCCCAACAGGTCCACTACAGTCACCAACGGCGGCTCACCGAAGCTGACTGTGAGCGTTATTCAGCGGCTCAGGGGTAGCCATGAGTGTGTGAGGTCCTGACCTGCTTCTTCGCTGGTCGGGGTCAAGATCGGGCAGATAGCGCAACGGTCCTTGCGTCCGGTTTGATCGTGGTTGTCGAGACCCCATCAAGCCGAGCGAAGGACCGATGCCGTACCACTCTACTTCCGGGCTGAGCCCTGCCCAGACCGCCGAGCTGATCAACCGCGTCCACCAGGTCCACGCCGCCCGCCCCGACGAGCAGCGGTACGACTTCGAGA
>NZ_JABEMG010000245.1 GCF_013004695.1 Promicromonospora citrea | reverse complement strand
CGACGCCGCCGCTCGCGCCGTGCACCAGCAGCGTCTCGCCGGGCCGCAGGTCCAGGAGGCGCAGCGCGCGCCGCGCCGTCTCGCCCACCACGGGCAGGGCGGCGGCCTGGGCGGCGTCCATGTCGTCGGGCACGGGCGCCCAGCGCCGCAGCAGGGCGAGCTCGGCGGCGCCGCGGCCGGTCCAGCCGGTCACCCGGTCGCCGACGGCGACGCCCGTGACGCCGTCGCCCACCTGGTCCACGACGCCGGACACCTCCGTGCCGGGCACCGCCGGCAGGGGCGTGCGGAAGGCGTGCTCCATCGCGCCCGAGCGGACCTTGGCGTCGAACGGGTTCACACCCGCCGCCTCGACCCGCACCCGGACCTGCCCGGCGCCCGCCTGCGGGTCGGGCACCTCCCCGACGTGCAGCACCTCGGGGTCACCGAACCTGTCGTACACCGCTGCGCGCACCGCGCCCGTCCTTTCCCGCACGTCGTGAGCACCCGCCCCGTGCGTGCCGTCCCGTTTTGCTGTCCCAGCCAGGTAACGCGGTTGCCGCCCCGAGACATTCCGGTCGGTCTGCGCCGACGGGCCACCGCCCTGACCCCGTCCTACCATGAGACGCATGCCGAGACCCCAGGTGCCTGACCCGGACAGCGAGCCGCGCACCGGACCGGTCGCCGGCCGGACCGGTCCGCTCAGCCTCGCGGTCGTCGCGCTCGCGCGGGCCCACCGCGCGCTGGCCGCCGAGCTGTTCCGCGAGCTGGGCCTGCACCCCGGGCAGGAGCTCATCCTCATGTACCTCTGGGAGCACGGGCCCCAGCGGCAGACCGACCTCGCGGCGTACGTCGGCACCGACTCGGCCGCGATGACGCGGACCGTCCAACGACTCGAACGGTCCGGCTTCGTGCGCCGCCGCCCCGGCACCGACGACCGGCGGGTCACGCTGGTGGAGCCCACGCCCGCGAGCCAGGCGCTGCGCCCGCGCGTCGCCGACGCCTGGGCGCGCCTGGAGGCCGCCACGGCGGGCGCTCTGGAGGCGGCCGACCTCGCGGCGGCCACCGGGCTGCTGCGCACGCTCGAGCGGAACGTCACCGAGGCAGCGCTCTGGGCTACGGGGCCCACGCCCCGGCCACCGGCGCCATCAGCCCCGGGTCGGACGCCGGGTCCGGGCCCGCAGGAGCCTCCACCCGGTCCGACGGACCGGGCACCGTGAGCGTCGCGATCGCCGTCGTGACGGGGATGGCGAGCACGAGGCCGATCGACCCGACCAGCGTGCGCACCACCTCCACGGCGATCTCCCCCGACGTGAGCGCCCGCAGCGGCGACTGGTCCACCAGCCACACCATCAGGAGCAGCGGCAGCGCGGCGCCCACGTACGCGAACGCGATCGTGTAGACCGTCGAGGCGATGTGGTCGCGCCCGATGCGCATCGCGCCGGCGAACAGCTCGGCGCGCGACGCCGTCGGCGCGAGCGCCCGCAGCTCCCACACCGCGGAGGCCTGCGTGATCGTCACGTCGTTGAGCACGCCGAGGCCCGCCAGGACGATGCCGCACAGCGCGATCCCGCGCAGGTCGGCGGCCGGGGCGCTCGCGGGCAGGAACGCGGCCGCCTCGTCGGTGGTGCCGGTGATCTGCGCGGCGCCCGACGCCCAGGCGGCGATGCCGGCGGTGAGCACGAGGCCGACGAGCGTGCCGAGCAGCGCCGTGGACGTGCGGGCGGACAACCCGTGCGCGAGGTACAGCGTGGCGAACATGACGAGGCTCGCGGTGACCAGCGCGACGCCGAACGCGTCCTGCCCCGCGAGCAGCGCCGGCATCGTGAACCCGAGCAGCACGGCGAACGCGAGGCCGAGGCCGGCGAGCGCCGCCAGGCCACGCCAGCGCGCGACGAGTAGCACGACGAGCGCGTAGACGACCGCCAGCGCCGCGATGGGCAGGTCGCGCCGGTGGTCGAGGAAGACCAGGGGGTCGACGCCGGGCTGCGCGACCTCGGAGATGTCGACCGCGGTGATGCGGTCGCCCTCGGCGAGCGGCACGGACGGTCCCGGCGACTGCATGCGCACGACCTCGCCGTCGGGGAGCTCGACCGGGACGCTGCCGGTGTCCGGGTCGGCCGGCCCGGCGACGGTCGCCGAGACGAACGACGTGCCCTCCGCTCTCGCGGGCACCCGGTCGGGCACGTCGGCCCCGCCGGGCCACAGCACCCACAGCCCCGCCAGCGTCGCGAGCAGGGCCGAGACCAGGATCGTGACCAGGAAGAACGTGGTCCTGGGCGCGGCGGGGCCCGCCGCACCGTGCGAGGGAGCGTGCGCCATGCGGTCATCCTCACCCAGCGCCGGGCGGACGGCGCGGCGAGCGCGGAACTGCCGGGGGACGGACCGTCAGAAGAGGCCGTCGAGCACGTCGGCGGTGTCGACGGGCACCCCGCAGGTCGAGCTCCAGGACGCGGTGCCCTCGGCAGCGGGCTCGCCGTCGAGCGAGATGCGGCAGGTGATGTCCTCGGCGTCGCCGGCCGCGGTGACCAGGAGGGAGAACATCTGCGTGTCGACGGGGATCGTGCCCGTCCAGGGCGTGCGGACCGTGAACCCGTCGCCGTTGCCCTCGCGGCGCTGCTGGGTGCCGCCGTCCTGGGCGACGTCCACGGTGCCCGCGTAGGCCACCCTGACGAGCTCGCCGTCGGACGGCGTCGAGATCTCGACCGTGACCTCGTGCGCGGCCTGCGCGTCCGGGCCCGTCAGCGGCTCCCCGGTGAGGGCGTAGACGCCGCTGGCCAGGCCGTCGTCGCCGGCCTGGCCGAGGGCGGGCACGAGCCAGGCGGCGCCCGCCGCGAGCGCGGCGGCGACACCGCCGGCCAGGGCCCACCGCAGGGAGCGAC
>NZ_JABEMG010000244.1 GCF_013004695.1 Promicromonospora citrea | reverse complement strand
GCCGCCGCCCAGCACCGCGACGGCGGCCACCCGCGCGCCGAGGGTCGCGGCGGCGCGGGCCGCGTTGAGCGCCTTGCCGCCCGCGACCTTGTGCACCGACAGCGGGCGCTGGATGCCGCTCAGCTCCTCGACCTCGTACGTGACGTCGAGCGAGGGGCTGAGGGCCAGGGCCGAGATCACCGCGCGAGCTCCCGGTCGAGGTCCGCACGCGTGGCCTGCCGCCCCGTGCCGCCCGAGCCGAGCGTGGACAGCGAGCCGGCGACGGTCGCCCAGCGCACGCGCACCTGCTCGTCGTCGACCCCGCAGGCCACGGCCGCGAGGTACCCGGCGTCGAAGCTGTCGCCCGCGCCCGTGGTGTCCACGACGTCGACGGGGACGCCCGGCGCGCGCACGACGACCCCGTCGGCACCGACCGACCAGCCGCCGTCGGCGCCGTCCTTGACGACGACGCGCGGGCCGCGCCGCGCCAGTCGTGCCGCGAGCTCGGTGTCGTCGAGGTCGGCGGGCTCGCCGAGCGCGCCCGCGATCGCCCGCAGCTCGTTGCGGTTGGGCAGGAGCAGGTCGAGCTCGCCGAGCACGTCGGCGAGGCCCGTCCACGTCTCCGCGGGGTCCCAGTTGGTGTCGAGGCTCGTGGTCCAGCCCTGCGCCCGGGCCCGGGCGAGCACGCCGGGCAGGTCGCGCGCGAGGCCCGGCTGCAGGAAGTACGACGCGACGTGCAGCAGGCCGGGACCGCGCCCGTCGAGCACCCGCGTGACCCGCTCCCCCGTGAGCGTCGGGATCGTGCCCGGCACGGTGAGGATCGCGCGGTCGGACGGCGTGGACAGGATCACCGACAGCCCCGTCGGCTCGTCGTCCGCCACCTCGACGGCCCCGACGTCGACCCCGGCGGCCCGCAGTGCGTCGAGCGTGAAGGTGCCGAACGTGTCGGCGCCGACCCGTGCGACGAGCGTGGTCGGCACGCCGAGGCGTGCCACGCCCGACGCCGCGATGCTCGCGGACCCGCCGAGCACGAGGTCGCCCGAGTCGGCGAGCTGCTCGGCCTGGCCGAAGCGGGGCACGACGTCGCCGCGCAGGACGAGGTCGACGTTGGCGTCACCCGCGACCACGACCGGGCGCGGAGGGTGCTGATCGGTGGGCAGGTCGGTCATCCCTTGACTCCCGTGAAGGTCATGGTGGCGATGAACTGCTTCTGCGCGACGACGAAGAACGCGATCAGGGGCAGCGTAGCCACCACGTTGCTCGCCATCAGCAGGGACCAGTCCGTGCGGCGCGCACCCTGGAAGTTCGTGATGCCGAGCTGGAGCGTGAACGCGTCCGGGTCGTTGATCGCGATGAGCGGCCACACCAGGTCGTTCCACGAGCTGAGCAGCGTGAAGATCGCCAGGGTCGCGAGCGCCGGCCGGGCCAGGGGCAGGATGATGCGCCAGAACGCGGTCCACCGCGAGCAGCCGTCGAGCACGGCCGCCTCCTCCAGCTCGGCCGGCAGCGACAGGAAGAACTGGCGCATGAGGAAGATGCCGAACACCGAGGCGAGCCACGGGACCATCGCGGCGGCGAGCGTGTCGATGAGGCCCACGCGCGCGAACATCACGTAGGTGGGCACCATGAGCAGCTGCGTCGGGATCATGATGGTGGCGAGGATCAGCAGGAACCCGGCCTGGCGGCCCGGGAACTTGAGCCGCGCGAACCCGTAGCCGGCCAGCGAGCACAGCACGAGGTGCGAGACGACGGCGACGGCCGAGACGAGCACGGTGTTGCCGGTCCACAGCAGCACGTCGGAGTCGCGGAACAGCTTCGCGTACCCGTCGAACGTCAGCTCCGCGGGGAAGAACCGCGGCGGGAAGCGGTTGATCTCCGACTCCGGCGTGAGCGACGTGAGGAACATCTGCACGAACGGCACGGCGAAGACCAGGGCGACGGGCACCAGCACGAGGTGCCACCAGCCGGTGCGGCGGGTCATCCGATGCCTCCTACGGTGCTGCGGCGCGAGTAGATCGTCACGCCGATGGTGATGGCGAGGGTGACGGCGAACAGCCCGTAGGCGACGGCCGACGCGTAGCCGAACTCGAGGTCCTTGAACGCGGAGGTCCACAGGTAGTAGACGACGGTCTCGGTCGACTTCAGCGGGCCGCCGCGCGTCGTCGTGTAGACGAGGTCGAAGAGCTGGATCGCCTGGATCGTCTGCCAGATCGCGACGAACACCGTCACGGGCGCGAGCTGCGGGAACGTCACGTGCCAGAACGACTGCCAGCGGTTTGCGCCGTCCACGCGGGCCGCCTCGCTCAGCTCGGCGGGGATGTCCTGCAGCGCGGCGAGGTAGATGACCGTGGTGAAGGCCGCCTGGCCCCACAGCGACATGAGCGCGATGACGACCATCGCCTGCTGCGGGTCCTCGAGCCACCCCTGCTGGGGCAGGCCCAGCACGCGCAGCACGTTGTTGACCAGGCCGAACTGCGGGTTGAACAGGTAGGTCGTGAGGATGCCCGTCGCGGCGGCCGACACGACGAACGGCAGGAAGATCAGGGTGCGGTAGACGCCGACCAGGACGATCCGCCGGTTGAGCGCGACGGCGAGCCCGAGGCCGAGCAGCACCGACGCCGGCACGAACAGCGCGGTGTAGAGCAGCGTGTGCCCCACGGCCGCCGCGAGGTCGGGGTCCTGGGCCATGTCCTGGTAGTTCGCCAGGCCGACCGGCTCGGGCACCGAGAACCCGTTCCACTTCTGCAGGGACAGCAGGAACGCCCACCCGGCCGGGAAGATGGACAGGCCCAGCACGATCACGGTCGCCGGGGCGACGAACCCCCAGCCCGTCAGGCCCTCCCGGGCCCGGCGGCCCGGCCCCCGGCGCCGCACGGGCGCGGGG
>NZ_JABEMG010000243.1 GCF_013004695.1 Promicromonospora citrea | reverse complement strand
GATGGCGGCCAGGACGGCGCAGGCACGGGGACGGGCACGGGCACGGGCACGGGCACGGGCACGGGCGACGGCGCCACGGTGGACGGCCCGGCCGCCGGCGGTGACGGCGCCGACGAGCCCGGCGGCGATGGCCCAGGCGAGAACGGCCCAGGCGCAAACAGCTCGGGCACGAACAGCGACGGCGAGGCGGCCGACGGCGACGCGGCCGACGGCGGCTCGTCCTCGGCGGACCCCGGCTCCGCGGGCGGCTCCACCGGCGTCGGGGCGGCCGTCCGCGACGTCTTGGCGAGCCTCGGCATCGGGGACGGCACCCCGGCGGAACGTGCCGGCGAGGACGCCGGCCGCGGTTCCGGGGGCCTTGACGACGGGAGCGCCGGCACGACCGCCCCCGGCGACGACCCTTTAGGCGCCGCCGACGCGGGCAACGACGGTCAGGACGCGGGCGACGACGGCACCGGCGCCGACGGCGCCGACCCCGAGGGGCCTGCCTCGGCCGACGGCGCCCTCCCCCGGCTCGGCGACGGCCTCATGGAGTGGTTCGGCCGCCTCGGCGGGGCGGGGCTCCCGGCGTTCCTCGTGATCGTGTTCCTCCTGTGGCTCTGGGAGCGGTGGAACCGCTCGGAGAGCAGCTAGGCGGTCCGCCGGGCCGCCTCGACGCCCGGCGTCAGGGCACGATCGAGTCGACGTAACCGCCGTCGACGCGCACGGCCGCGCCCGTCGTCGCCGAGGCGAGCGGCGAGGCGAGGTAGGCCACGAGGTTCGCGATCTCCTCGGGCTCGATGAGCCGCTGCAGCAGCGACTGCGGGCGGTGCGTGCGCATGAACTCCCGCTGCGCCTCGTCCCACGGCAGGTCCGAGTCGACCAGCTCGTAGACGAAGCGCTCGACGCCGCCGGTGTGCGTGGGCCCCGCGATGACGGAGTTGACCGTCACGCCGGTGCCCGCCGCCGCCTTGGCGAACCCGCGGGAGACACCGAGCAGCGCCGTCTTCGAGACGCCGTAGTGGATCATCTCGGCGGGGATGACGATCGCGGAGTCGCTGGCGACGTTCAGCACCCGGCCCCAGCCGCGCGCCGTCATGCCGGGCAGGGTCGAACGGATGAGCCGGACGGCGGCGAGCACGTTCACCTCGAGGTAGCGGCGCCACTCGTCGTCGTCGATCTCGAGCGGCGGCGTGCTGCCGAAGATGCCGAGGTTGTTGACCAGCACGTCGACGTCGCCGACGACCGCCAGCACCTCGGCCGCGCCCGCCGCGGTGCTCACGTCGCCCGCGGCGGCGACCAGGTCACGCCCGGGCGCGCCGGCACGCAGCTCCTCGATCGCGGCCTCGACGCCGCCGGCCTGACGGCCGTTGATCGCGACGCGGGCGCCGCAGTCCGCGAGCGCCGCGGCGATCGCGCGGCCGATGCCCTGCGTCGACCCCGTGACGAGGGCGGTCCGGTCGGTCAGATCGATCTGCATGAGGACTCCTCCGCTGGTGGTGGTCCGGCTGCTGGGCCTCTCAGCCTGGCACGCGACGGGGCCGGTCACCACGCGGGCGACAGGCCCGCGACCGGTGGACGGACCGAAAGCCCGGGGAAAGCGGGTGTGAACGTCTCCGGCGGAATCAGCGGATCGGGTGACGGACCCGGGGCGTCGTGCGCGGCGCGGGTCCGGAGCGTCTACGGTCGTCTCGTCCGACCCGTCCGATCGTCGCGTCTCACACCGCGCGACCTGCCAAGGAGCCGTCATGACGCTGCTCGACCTGGTGCTCCTCCTTGTGCTCTTCGTCGCCCTGATGGCGGGCCTGAGCCGCGGTCTGCTGGCCACGCTCGGCGGCCTGATCGGTCTGGTGGTGGGTGGCATCGCGTCGTTCTGGGCGGTGCCTGCCGTCAACGACCTGCTGCCGACGACGCAGTGGCGCGGGCCGGTGTCGGTCGCCGTCGCCGTGCTGCTCCCGCTGTTCGGCGCCTCGATCGGCGCGGCCATGGGCAGCCGCCTGCGCCAGGGGGTCGACCGCACGGCGCTGCGCCCGCTGGAGCGCCTGCTGGGCGGCGTGGCGAACCTGGGCGTCGTGGCGCTCGCGCTGTCGTTCGTGGGCAACGCGGTGAGCGCGACGGGTGTGCCGGGTGTGGCGCCCGCCGTCTCGTCGTCGGCGGTGCTGCGCACCATCGAGGAGCTGACGCCGCCCGCGGTGGGGCGGCCGCTCGCCCAGGCGCGCGCCTTCGTGCTCGACGACGGTCTGCCACGCCTGAACATCCTCATGACGCCCGGCCAGGCCGCCGAGGTGCCGAGCGTCGACCTCGACGACCCGCAGCTCGAGGCCGCGGCCCGGTCGGTGGCGCGGATCTCCGGCGTCGCCTACGCGTGCGGCACGAGCTCGACGGGGTCGGGGTTCGTGGTGGCGACGGACCGCGTGGTGACGAACGCGCACGTCGTCGCGGGCGTCGACCGCCCGGTCGTCGAGCTGCCCGGCGGCGAGGTGCGCGAGGGCCGCGTGGTCTACTACGACCCGGTGGACGACCTCGCGGTGATCGCCGTGCCGGACCTGACGGCCGAGCCGCTGCCGGTGGTGGCGCCGCTCGCCGTCGGCGACAGCGCCGTCGTGCAGGGGTACCCGTACGGCGGGCCGTTCACGTCGGGCAGCGCGGGGGTGATCCAGGTGGCCCCGACGATGGTGCCGGACTCGTACGGCGGCAGCGCGGCCGAGCGCGAGGTGTACTCGCTCGCGGCCGTGGTGCGTCCGGGCAACTCGGGCGGGCCGGTGCTGACGACCGACGGCGCGGTGGCCGGTGTGGTCTTCGCACGCGACGAGACGAACCCGGACGTCGGCTACGCGATGACGAGCACCGAGCTACGGCCGGTCGCCGAGCAGGCGCCCGCGCTCGCCGCGCCGGTGTCGACGGGCCGCTGCGCGGGCTGAGCCGCAGGGGGTCAGGCGGCCGACCGCTCGGCCCCGGCGTCCAGCAGCGCGCGCAGGCGCTCGGCGTCG
>NZ_JABEMG010000242.1 GCF_013004695.1 Promicromonospora citrea | reverse complement strand
CCTGCTCGAGCAGCGCGCGGCGCTCGACGCCCGCATCGAGCGGGCCCGCCGGGGCGACGCGGACCCGCTGCCGCCCGAGGCCGCGGCGGAGCGCGCCCGCGAGCTGCTCGCGCTCGCCGGCGACATCCCGGCCGACCTCGCCCGGGTGCGCACTGAGCTGGAACGCACCGACCGCGAGCTCCGGCGCCGTCTGCTCGAGTCGGACGGCTCGCGCGACGCGTTCCTCGACGACGTCTACCGCGGTGTCGACCACCTCGCCGAGTCCGAGGCGGGCCGTGGGCTGGTCGCCTTCCGCGAGCTGCTGCGGCAGGCGGAGCACACGGCCCAGGACGACGTCGGACGGGTGCTCGACACCGTGCACCTGACGCCCGCGGAGGCGTCGGCGCTGCGCCGTCTCCTGCCCACGCTCCAGGACGCGGCCGACGAGCTCACCGACACGATGGCGATGTTGCGCCGCGCGCTGCAGCGCATGGTCCGCTCGGGCGAGCTCCCGGCCGAGCGCGCCCTGCGTCGTCTGCTCGGCGAGGCGCAGGACGCCGCGCTGGCCGCCGCGGCCGACGTCGCGCCGGACACCGCGATGGAGCTGTCGCTGCGCCTCGGCGCGGTCGCGCCACGGTCGGTCGGCGGGCTCCTGCCGTACAACCCGGGCGGCGAGGACGCCGAGGCTCCCGCGGCGGCGCCCACGCCGCCGCCGCGCCCCGTCTCGCTCACGGCGCTGCGCGCGATGGCGCGCGACTCCGAGATCGACGTCGACGAGCTGCGCGGCCACGTGAACGACGTCGTCGACCGCGGGCAGACCGCCACGGTCGCGTCCGTGCTCGCGGCCCACCCCGCCAGCCAGGGCGCCGCGAGCGTCGTCGGTCTGCTGACGCTCGCGGAGGAGCACGCCACCACGACGGGCGGCACGGAAGACGTGAGCTGGCGCTCGTCGCGCGGTGTCGTGCGACGAGCCGTCCTGACCCAGCACCAGTTCGAGGAGCGTGTCCCGTGACAGAACCCGACGTGACAGCCGGCGTGTCCGGCCCGCTCAGCGCGGCCCGCCCGGGGCGCCCCGCGTCCGGCACAGGGGCCGGCGCAGGGGCCGACTCCGTGCAGGCGCCCGTCGCCGACGCGGGCCATGCCGCCCGGCTGTGGGCGGACGACCGCGGCAGCCTGCCCGCGCCCGCGCGCCTCGCCCTGGCCCGGCTCGTGCGCGGCCCGTACCTCGCGGCAGAGACCGACCCCGACACGTGGCGCGCGCTCCTGACGAGCGAGGAGCCGATCCGCGAGCGCCTGGCCGACCAGTACCTCGACCTGGTCGTGGACGCCGACGCCGAGGTCGCCTTCGTGCGCGACGTGCCGGCGCCGGACGCCCCGCGCGTCGTGCGCGAGGTGCCGCTGACGTTCCTCGACACCGCCCTGCTGCTGCACCTGCGCGGGCTGCTGCTCGACTCGCCCGGCGGCCGGGTGGCGATCAGCCGCGACGAGGCCGCCGACCATCTCGGGGCGTACCGGCGCCGTGGCGGCGGCTCCCCGATGGACTTCACGCGGCAGCTCGACGCGACGTGGGCCCGGCTGGTCGAGTCGGGCGTCCTCGAGCCGCTCGGCGGCGACCGCGCCGCCGTCTCGCCCGTGCTGCGCACCGTGTTCGGTGCGGACCAGGTCGCGGCACTGAGCACCGAGTACGCCCGACTGGCGAAGGAGAGCTGATGACGTCGCCGCACCCCGGACAGTGGCGCCTGGCGCGCATCGAGCTGGTGAACTGGGGCACGTTCTCCGGCCACCACGTCGTGCCCGTCCCGCGCGAGGGGTTCCTGCTCACGGGGCACTCCGGCTCCGGCAAGTCGTCGGTGGTCGACGCCGTGGCCGCCGTGCTGACCCCGCCCGACCACCTGCGGTTCAACGCCGCGGCCGCGGGCACCGGCACGACGGAGCGCGAGGCGGGCGACCGCGACGTCGTCTCGTACGTGCGCGGCGCCTGGCGGCACCGGACCGACGAGAGCACGGGCGAGGTCGTGGCCGACCACCTGCGCCCTGGCGCGACCTGGTCCGGCGTCCTGCTGCGGTACGCGGACGGCGGGGACGGCCCGGGCTCGGTCGTCACGCTCGTGCGTCTCGTCCACCTGACGCGCGGCTCGTCGTCGCCCACCACCCTGCACGTGGTCGTGCCGGGCGAGGCGGGACTCCTGGACTTCGAGCGCTACGTGCGCTCGGGGCCCGACGCCGCGGGCGTCCGGGCCGCGTGGCCCGACGCGACGGTCAGCGAGCGGCACGGCCCGTTCGCCGCCGCGTTCACGCAGGCGCTCGGGATCGGCTCGGAGCAGGCGCTCGTGCTGCTGCACCGCACGCAGTCGGCGAAGAACCTGGGCAGCCTCGACGACCTGTTCCGCGGCCACATGCTCGACGAGCCGAGCACGTTCCGGCTGGCCGACGAGGCGGTGGCGCAGTTCGCCGACGTCGCCCGCGCGTACGCCGACATCGAGACCTCCCGCCGGCAGATCGAGCACCTGAGCCGGCTCGCGGCCCTCACCAAGGCGTACGACGAGGGGTCGGCGGCCGGGGTGCGCGCCGCGACGCTGCGCGGCTCGCTCGAGACGTTCAAGGACGCCTGGAAGCTCGACCTGGCCCACCGCGCCCTGGCGGAGGCGCGGGCCGCGGAGGAGCGGGCGCAGCACCACCGCAAGGCCGCGGACACCGAGGTCGAGGTCGCGGCGAACGTGCACCAGCAGGCGGTCAACGTGCTGGGGGCGCGCGGCGGACAGGCGCTCGCCACGCAGGCCGACCGGCTGCAGCGCGCGGGCGAGATCGCTGCCCTCGTCCGCACCCGCCGCGGGGAGCTGGCCACGGACCTCGAGTCCGTCGGCATGACCATGCCCGAGACGTTCGCGGAGTTCGCGGCGCTCAAGGAGAAGGCCCGGTGGGAGCTGGGCGGCACGACGCCGCCCGCGACCGGTGCGGTGCCGACCCTCACGGGGGCGCTGCCCGTGGTCGGGGCGGGAACCGGCGAGGACGGCTCCGCGACCGGCGCGACGCCCGCCGTGGGCACCGGGTCGGTGCCCACGGTCACCACGGGTGCGCAGCCGTCGGTGGCGACGGGCCCAGGGTGCGCAGCAGGCGGCCC
>NZ_JABEMG010000241.1 GCF_013004695.1 Promicromonospora citrea | reverse complement strand
GGTCGCCGGAGCGCTCGTGCTCGCGGCCGGTGCGTGGTTCGCCCGCGACCGGGTCGTGGCGCAGGACGGGGTGCCGACGGCGTCGGACGCCGCGGACGTCGCCCCGCCGCGCGCGAGCGCCGCCATGATCGGCGACCCGGTCACGGCCGACCCGTGCGCGCTCATCGACCTCGAGGCGATGGGCGAGTTCGGGCTCACCCGGACACGCACGGACAACGGCGAGCTCAACACGTGCGAGGTCGTGGTGACGCGGAGCGACGGCGCGATCGTCGCCGTCGGCGCCACGCTCTGGCACAACCACGAGAAGCCGGGCGAGCCGAACCGGCGCTTCGGCCGCATCGTGGTCGTGAACGACGAGTACGAGATGCCGGAGGAGTGCAGCCGCGAGCTGTTCCTGCCCGGCGGCGACTACAACATCTCGCTCGACGTGTGGCAGGAGACCTGGGACCAGACGTCCGAGAGCGCCGGCGAGGTCGACAACCTCTGCGCGATCGCCGACGCCAACCTCAACCACGCCACGTCGATGCTCAACGGGGGTCAGGTCCCCCGCCGCACGCGGCCGTTCGCGGAGGGCTCGCTCTACACGGTCGACGCCTGCGAGCTGATGCAGGGCGAGCCCCTGTCCCGGCTGCCCGACGTCGACACGGCCCACCCGCTGGCCGGGTTCGCCGACTGGGAGTGCCGCTGGGACACGGACGACGGCAAGGAGCTGCGCGTCCTCTTCCAGTTCAACGAGCCGCTCACGGAGGACGACGGCGACCGCTACGTCGTCGACGGGCGCGAGCTGTTCGTCCGGGGCGACACGTGGTCGGCCGACTCCTGCCTCGTCGACGTCGTCAACCGCGTCGCGGTCAGCGAGGACGGCGACGGCGACGTGGTCGCCGAGCTCGTCCGCATCCAGCTCCAGGACGAGGACGGGGAGTCCCCGGACATCGACGCGCTGTGCACCACGGCCCTCGACATCGCGGAGCCGGTCGCGGCCGCGCTGCCCGCGGTGGGCTGAGCCCTGGGGAGGGGTCCCCGGGGGTGCGTGCGACGATCCGGCACGGGATCCTGCACGGAGCACCTGGAGGTCACATGACGGACATCCCTCTGCGGGAGGGCGCCGAGCAGCTCTCCCCGCAGCACGCGAGCCTCGCGTTCGGCGTGCCGAGGTCGGACCCCGGCACCATCTACGCCCTGTCCGTGACGGGCGGCGTCCGGTTCACCGCGCGCGAGGAGCGCACCGTCGTGTTCGGCCGCAACCGCCCCGACGTGCACGTCTGCGTCGGCGAGGACGACCTGCGGATCAGCCGCAACCAGGGCACGGTGACGTACCGCTCGGGTCGCTGGTGGCTCGCCAACACCGGCCACCGCGCGCTGCAGCTCCCGCGCTCGATGACCCTCTTCCCCGAGGACGACCCCTACCCCGTCGAGCCCGGCTACACGCCCGTGTTCGTCAACGGCACGGCCCGCCGCAGGCACCTGCTCGAGCTCTACGTCGCGGACGACGACGGCCGCCTGCCCCGCCCCGCGCCCGACGCCGAGACGCTGCGCGACAAGCCGTGGAAGCTGCGTGCCGACGAGCGGCTGGCCCTCGTCTCGCTCGCGCAGAAGTACCTGCTGCACGAGGCGTACCCGCAGCCGTGCACGTGGCAGCAGGTCGCGCAGGACCTCGTGGCGCTGCAGCCGGGCGAGCCGTGGACCGCCAAGCGCGTCGAGCACCTCGTCTCCGGCGTGCGCAAGCGGCTCTCCCGCGCCGGCGTGCCCGGTCTGACGCGCGAGGAGGTCGGCGAGCCGGTCGGCAACATGCTCAACCACAACCTGGTCACCGAGCTGCTGCAGACCCGCACGCTCGTGCCGCCGGACGTGCTGCTGCTCGAGGAGCTCTGACGGTCCGCACCGGTCCGCACCGGTCCGCTTCGAGAACGACCTGAGGGACCGATCCGAACCTGGATCGGTCCCTCAGGTCGTTCCCGAAGCGGACCAGCGACAGGGGCGCCACGGGCTCAGCTCTGGTAGACCTCGAACATCCCGCGCAGGTCGGCGGAGTCGAACGCCGACCGCTTGGTCTCGGGCGGGGTCGCGAACGAACCGAACGTCGTGACGAGGATGCTCGGCGGGCACGGGTCGCCGAACTCGTCCGAGAACGCCTCGACCTGCTTCCCTGTGCGCACCTCGTAGAGGCGCACGTCGAACCGGCTGGCGTAGAACCGGACGTCGGACCAGTACGGGAACAGGTCGCTCTCGTACGCGCACGTCTCCTGGTAGGAGCCTCGCTTCGGCCCGTCGACGCACGCCACGAGCACCGTGTCGTCCACGTCCCCCGCGAGCCACGGGCGGGGGAAGTCGTGCGCGGCGGGCTTGATGCCGAACACCTGCATCGGGTTGCCGCCCTTGCGCCGGTACCCGGTCGCGCCCCGGTACGGCTCCGGGTGGGCGCAGTACCGGCCGGTGTCGAGCAGGCGGGCGACCTTCTTGCGCTGGATCGCCGTGACGACGTCGTCGAGCTCGTCCGACGCGACACCGGCCCTCCGGTCGTCGCGGTGGTCGCGCAGGAACGCCTCGTACGTGTGGCGGGACGCCGTGAGCTCGTCGGCGTCGGCCAGGTCCCGAGCGCACCCGAGCACGCGCCGCGGCACCTCGTCCGCCGCCGCGGCCACCGGCTCGGCCACCTCGGTCCCCGCCCAGTCCCCGGCGTCCACCCACTCGACGACGTCGCGGACCGCGCAGTGGTCCTCCACCTCGGCGAGCCGGGTCAGGAAGGCCTCCACGACCGCGCGCACCTCGCCCGCCTCGTCCGGGGTCTCCGCCAGGGACACCTCGAGCTGGTCGAAGCCGGCCTCGAGCGCTCCCTGGTCCGGCCCGTGCGAGTCGCTGTACGCGGAGCGCAGCAGGAGGTCGGCGCGCCAGGGGCCCGCGCCGGACCACCGGGCGCCAGGGTGCCGCAGGTACGCCGCCGCCACCTCGGCGGCGTCCGTCCGGTCGGGCACGCCCGGCTGCACCAGGCCGCGGGCCTCGAGCAGGAGCTCACAGGCCTCGAGGTCGGCGGCCGCGCCGCGCACCGCCGGGCCGTTCACCGCGCGGTCGGCCGCGTCCAGGCCCCGCACGAGCTCGCTGGTGCGCTCGCAGTCCCCC
>NZ_JABEMG010000240.1 GCF_013004695.1 Promicromonospora citrea | reverse complement strand
GGCGCGCCGGCGGGCCCGACCCGCTGCCCCCGCCCGCGCCGGTGCCCGGTCCGCCGGAGACCTCGGGGGGCGGACAGGCCGCAGATCCCCCCGGCAAGGCCGCGCGCGACCTGAGCCTGTCCCTCGACGCCGCCAAGGCGCAGGTCGCAGCGCTCGCCAAGGAGCTGCTGGACGACAAGGTCAAGCGGCACCAGGTCGAGCTCGAGGTGGACCGGCTCGTCGCGCGCGTCGGCGACCTGACCGAGCGGCTCGACCGTGCGGAACGCCGCGCCGAGCAGCAGGCGACCGCGCTGCGCAAGGCCCGGCAGGACGCGGCCCGGCTGCGCCGCAGGCTCGGCGACGCGGGCGACGACCTCACCGAGGAGCGCTGGTTCCTGGACGAGGAGGAGCAGCTCCGGTTCGAGGTGCTCACCGAGTGGGCGCGCACCGTCCCCGCGGCGGAGAAGGCCGACCGGCCGCTCGCGCCCTACACCCTCGGCCCGCGCTTCCTCACCTCGCTGACCGACGTCGAGGGGGTGAGCCGCGAGCGCGTCGTGTGGACGCTCGTCATGGTGCTCACGGGCCTGGCGCCGGAGATGAACGGCCTGCAGACGCACCGCCTGCGCGGCGGGGCGGGCGGCGACGACCCGCCACGGCAGCGGGAGGACGGCGCCCTGTGCTGGCGCGTCGCGCTGCAGGTGAACACGCCGTCGGCCCGGCGGCTGCACTACTGGAGGCTGCCGGGCGGGGCGTACGAGCTCTCCCGCGTGGTGCTCCACGACGACATGGAGCCCTGACGGTCAGCCGCGGTCGCGGTCGCGGTCCTGTCTGCGGTCCTTCTCGTCGAGCTCTTCCAGGAGGTTGCGGATCTCCGAGCGCACGAAGTCGCGGGTGGCCACCTCGTTCAGCGCGATCCGCAGCGCCGCCATCTCGCGGGCCAGGTACTCGGTGTCGGCGAGGTTGCGCTCGCCGCGCTGCCGGTCCTGCTCCGCCATGACCCGGTCGCGGTCGTCCTGCCGGTTCTGCGCGAGCAGGATGAGCGGTGCGGCGTAGCTGGCCTGGAGCGACAGCATGAGCGTGAGCGCGGTGAAGCCGTTGGCCGCGCTGTCGAACCGCAGGTGCTCCGGGCCCCACGCGTTCCATGCCAGCCAGAGCGCGCAGAACACCGTGAGGTAGACGAGGAACCGCGGCGTGCCGAGGAACCGGGCGATCCCCTCGGTGACGCGGCCCACCGCGTCCTGGTCCATGCGCAGCCGCGGCACGAGGGCGCGGCGCTGGGCGAGCGGCGTGTCCAGGCGGTCAGCCACGGCTCGCCTCCCGTCGGGCGGCCTGCCGGGCGGGCACCGCGTGCGCCCGCACCGTCTCCTGGTCGTCGCTGTCACGCCAGTCGTCCGGGAGGATGTGGTCGAGCACGTCGTCGACGGTCACCACCCCCAGCAGCCGCCGCTGGGCGTCGAGCACCGGCAGCGCGAGCAGGTCGTACGCCGCCAGCAGACGCGTCACCTGCCCCACCGACGCGTCGTGGGTCAGCCACTCCGTCTCGGCGTCGAGCACGGACGCGACCGCCGCGTGCGGGGGCTCGCGCAGCAGCCGCTGGAAGTGCGCGACGCCGAGGAACCGTCCCGTCGGCGTCTCCAGCGGGGGCCGCACCACGAACACCATCGAGGCCAGGGCGGGCGGCAGCTCCGACCGCCGGATCTGCGCGAGCGCCGTCGCGATCGTGTCGTCGGCGCCCAGGATCACCGGCTCCGTCGTCATGAGGCCGCCCGCCGTGTCCTCGGCGTACTCGAGCAGACGCCGGACGTCCGCCGCCTCCTCGGGCTCCATCAGGTTGAGCAGCCGGGCCGCCTGCTCGTCCGGGAGGGCGTTGAGCAGGTCGGCGGCGTCGTCGGGCTCCATGACCTCCAGCACGTCCGCCGCGCGGTCGACGTCGAGGCCCGTCAGGATCGCGACCTGTGCGTCCTCCGGGAGCTCCTCCAGCACGTCGGCGAGGCGCTCGTCGTCCAGCGCCTCGGCGACCTCGAGCCGGCGCGCCGACCCCAGGTCGCGCACGACGTCGGCGAGGTCCGCCGCGCGCAGGTCCTCGTAGGCCTCGAGGAGCCGGACCGCGCCCTGCTCGGCGGACCGCGTCGTGAGGTCCTGCACGGCGTCGACCGGGACGGTCATCGTCGAGCCCCGGCGGCGGAACGGCGCCGACCCGGTCCGGCGGCGCACGAAGAGCTGGTCCACGAGCCAGTCACCCGTGCGCTGCTGCGCGATCGACACGTCCTCGATGGTCACCTCGCCCGAGCCGTCCGCCAGCTGCACCCGGCGGTCCAGCAGCTCGCCGAGCACCAGCGACTCCATGGCTCGCTGCTCGAACCGGCGCAGGTTCACCAGCCCCGTGCTGATCACCTGTCCCGCGTCGATGCTCGTGACCCGGGTCAGCGGCAGGAACACGCGGCGCCGGCCCGGTACCTCGACCACCAGCCCCACGGCGCGCGGCGCCGCCTTGGCGCGCAGCAGCACGACGACGTCGCGCACCCGGCCCACCTGGTCACCGATGGGGTCGAAGACCACGGTGCCGGCGAGACGTGCGACAAAGACCCTGGTACCGGCGCTCACGCTGGTCAGCCTACGACCCGCCCCTGAGCCTCGCTCCTCGCCACTTCGGCCCTGGTGGGGGAGACTAGGGGGCATGAGCATGTCTCGCCCGGGTGCCGTCCCGAAGGTCCCGACCCTACCGGCCGGTGACGAGGTTGCCGCGTACTCCACGTACCTGGAGGCGCAGAAGGCTGTCGACTACCTGTCCGACAACAAGTTCCCCGTGGAGAACGTCACGATCGTCGGCACGGACCTGCGGATGGTCGAGCGGGTCACGGGTCGGCTGACCTACGGCCGGGTGGCGCTCGCGGGCGCGCTGTCCGGCGCCTGGTTCGGTTTCTTCGTCGGCCTGCTGCTCACGCTGTTCGCCGGGTCGTCCGGCCTCCAGGTGATGTTCGCGGGCATCGCGCTCGGTGCGGGGTTCGGCCTGCTGTTCTCGGTGCTCTCGTACTCCTTCACCGGCGGGCGGCGCGACTTCACGTCGTCGTCGCAGATCGTCGCGGCGACCTACGCCATCCTGTGCGTGCCGGAGCACGCCTCCGACGCGCGGGCGCTGCTCGTGCAGTCGCCGGGCGGGCTCGGCAAGTCGCGGGGCGCTGCGTCGGCGGGCTCCGCGCCCGTCTACGGCTCGCGGCCGCCGGCCGGCGGTCCGCCCGCCCCGGCGGC
>NZ_JABEMG010000024.1 GCF_013004695.1 Promicromonospora citrea | reverse complement strand
CCCCGCGCGACGTGCGCCTCGAGGCCGACGTCCGGCTGCCCGAGGACGCCGGGTCGTTCACCGCCACCGTCGGCGGACCGGGCCGGCCCGGCGTCGACGTGCGGCTCGACGCCGACGCGCGCGAGCTCGTCGTCACCCAGGGGCACCGTGTGCGGCGCGCGGCCCTGCCCGACGGCGCCGACCTCACCACGTGGCACGTCCTGACCGTGACGGCCGACGACGGCGCCGTCGTCGCCCGCCTGTCCTCCAGCGGCCTCGGCGACGCCGACGCCGAGGTACGCCTGCCCGTGGCCGGGCTGCCGCGCCGCGCGCCGGTGCACCTCGCCGCGACGGGTGCCGAGGCGCAGCTCGACAACCTCACCGTCGTGGCGGCACACGACCCGGTGACGGAGCGCGTGGCCGAGCCGCGCGCCGGCGCCGTCACGTTCGCGGAGGACTTCAGCGGCGAGCTCGACGCGGGCTGGGCGTGGCTGCACGGCCCGGCCGACGTCACGCTCGGCGACGGGTCGCTCGCCTGGCCGCTGACCGGCCACGACCTGGTGGGCGAGGCCAACGACGCGCCCGCGCTGCTGCGCGACGCACCCGAGGGCGACTACGTGCTCGAGACGACGGTGACCCTGCCGCTGGGCGAGGACACGGTCCGCAACTACCAGCAGGCCGGCCTGCTGGTGCACGCGGGCGACGACGACTTCCTGCGCCTGTCGCCCGTCTCGATCTGGCAGACGCGCCAGGTCGAGTTCGGCAAGGAGCTCACCGCCGACGGCCGCTGGTGGGGCGGGCACCTGTCCGGCCCGGTCGCCGACACGATGCACCTGCGCCTGTTCCACACGACCGACCCGGCGACGGGCGAGCACCGGTTCCGCGCGGCGTCGTCGCGCGACGGCCGGAACTGGCGGCCCGGCGCCACGTGGACGCTGCCGGCGGACACCGACCCGCGCATCGGGATCTACGCGGGCGGCGGAGCGTCGCCCGCGGTGACCGCGGTGTTCGACGAGGTGCTCGTGCGCGAGCTCGGCTGAGCCGCTCCTCCGCGTGCCGGGCGCCCGGGTGGTTCGCACGACCCGGGCGCCCGGCACGAGGATGGGCCCATGACCGCACCCGGCCACCACCCCGCCCCCTGGCAGCCCGGCGCCGTGCGGGACGCGGCGGGCGGGCTGCTCGCCCTGGGCCTCGCGACGTTCGTGGCGATCACGACGGAGCTCGTCCCCGTCGGCCTGCTCCCCGTGATCAGCGCCGACCTGTCCGTCGCCGAGTCGACGGCGGGGCTGCTGGTCACGGCCTACGCGGTCATGGTCGCCGTGCTGGCCGTGCCGCTCACGACCGCGACCCGGCGCCTGCCCCGCAAGGCCGTGCTCCTCGGGTCGCTCACCGTGTACACCCTGAGCAACGTCCTCGTGGCGCTCGCGCCGACGTTCGCCGTCGTCGCGGTCGCCCGGGCGCTGGGCGGGGCGTCGCACGCGGTGTTCTTCTCGGTGAGCATCGGGTACGCCTCGCGCCTGGTGCGGCCGCATCTCGCCGGGCGCGCGCTCGCGCTGGTCACCCTCGGGGCGTCGGCCGGGTTCGTGCTCGGCGTCCCGCTGTCCACCTCGCTCGGGACCGCCGTGGGCTGGCGCACCGCCTTCGTCGTGCTCGCCGGTGCGTGTGCCCTGTCCGGCGTGCTCACCGCGCTGCTGCTGCCCCCGGTGCCGGGCGGCGGGGCACCGCCGGACGACGGCGCCCGCGGCGCGCGCCGGTCCGCGCTCGCCGGCGCCACCTCGGCGAACGCCCTGGTCTACCTCGGCCACTACACCGTCTACACCTATGTCTCGGTGCTGCTGCTGGGCGCGGGGCTCGCCGCCGTCGCGGTCGGGCCCGCCCTGCTGGTGATCGGCGGGCTCGGGCTGCTGGGCGCCGCGTACGCCGCCGCCCGGCTCGACGCGCGGCTGCGCCAGACCACGGTCGTGACCCTCGTCGTGGTGGGCGGCGGCGTCCTGGCGCTCGGCGTCGCGTACCCCGGGACGGTGGGCACGCTCGTCGCGGCAGCGGTCTGGAGCATCGGTTTCGGCGCCGTCGCCGCCGTGTTCCAGACGGCGGCCATCCGCACCCGGGGCGCGTCACCCGACGTCGTCGGCGCGCTCGTGAACGCCAGCGCCAACATCGGCATCGGTGGCGGGGCGGCTCTCGGCGCCCTCGTGCTCGACGGCGCGGGCCGCGGCGCCGTGCCGTACGCCGGGGCCGTGCTGGTCGGCGCCGCCCTGCTGGTGGTGCTCCTGGCCCGGCGTGCGTTCCCCGGCGTCCGCGACGAGGCGCAGGGCAGGCCGCACGCGTGACGCGACCGCCGTCCAGACCGACTCCCGCACGTCGATGAAGTCCCGCATGCACGCCACGCAGCGCACGACGTGGTCCTCCATCCGGCGACGGCGGCCGGGTGGCAGCCGGTGCCGGAGGAAGTCGTCGAGCGCGGTGCGGGTCGCGTCGCACGCCGTCGTGTCGCGCGCCGGTTCGGTGGGACTCATGCACCTCAGACGCCCGGACCGTCCTGATGTCACAGCACTTCGGCGGATTAATCCGTCAGGACCCGCCTGAGGGGATACGAACCCGTTTGCCCGGGCGCGTCGCGGCGGGTTCACCCCCTGGGCGCGCGCACCGGTGCGGCCGCACGTACGGTCCGCTCATGGGCATTGAGACGTCGAGCGTCCCCGTCACCGTCTCCGACGCGCTGCCGAACCTGCGCGCCGGGCGCCTGTCCCGCGCCGACGACCTGACCCGGAACCGGCCCGCCATGCACCTGCTCGCCCAGCGCCGCGCCTACCGGCGTGCGCACCTCGCCTCGCTCGTGCGCGGCAGGCTGCGCGGCGGGTACGACCCACGCCACCGCGCGCTGAGCCGCCGCATCGCGGGGGTGCGGGGCGTCGCGAACGAGCTGTGGGACCTGACGGCCAAGCACCCGTCCTGGCGCGTGCTGCACTCCGTCCACACGGACGTGCCCACGCGGGCGGGCCAGGGCGGCGGCCCGATCGACCTCGACCAGGTGGTGCTGGGGCCGGCCGGCGTGTACACGATCCAGGCCGTGTACCGCCCGGTCGGTGACGTGACCGCCGACGCGGCGCGCGACGGCGGCCGGCGGGTCCAGGAGGTCCTGGCCGGCGCGACGCGGGTGCCGGTCACCGTGCGCGCGCTGGTCGTCTTCGTCCGGACCGACCACGTGCGGGTCGAGGGCCCGCGCGAGGACGTCGAGGTGCTCACGGACGACGAGCTGACGCCGTGGCTGGCGTCCCGGCGCCCGATGCTCACCGACCGCGAGCTGGAGATCGTCCACCTCGCGGCCCGCGACCGCCGCACCTGGACCCGCTGACCCACTCACGGGGCCGGGCGGGCGGAGGTAGCGAGGTCAGGGCGCAGCGCCCGGGAGCCGGCGGCCTCGGCCAGGAGCGGCGGAAGGTCCGCGAGCGGGACGGCGTGCCGCTCGCCGGACGCCGGGTCGGTGATCGCGACCTCACCCGCCGCGACCTCCCGGTCCCCGAGGACGCCGAGCAGGGCGTCCCGCCGCCCCCGTGCCCGCCGGATCCGGTTGCCGAGCGAGCCCTCGCGCTCGACGCGCACCCGCACGCCCTGCGCCCGCAGGTCGGCGGCCAGCGCGTCGGCGGCGTCGGCGGGGGCGCCGTCGCCCACGGGGAGCAGGCACAGCTGGACGGGCGCGAGCCAGAACGGCAGGCGTCCGGCGTACCGCTCGAGCAGGAACGCGACCATCCGCTCCATCGCCCCGACGGTGCCGCGGTGGATCATCACCACCCGCTCCCGCTCCCCCGACGCCGCGACGTAGGTGAGGTCGAACCGCTCGGGCTGGTTGAAGTCGAGCTGCACCGTCGCGAGGGTCTCCTCGTGCCCGCGCGCGTCGAGCACCTGGACGTCGACCTTGGGCCCGTAGAACGCCGCCTCGCCGGGCTCGGCACGCCAGGGCAGGTCGCCCGCGACGTCGTCGAGGACGGCGCGCAGGGCTTCCTGGGCCGCCGCCCACCGCGCGGGCTCGCCGAGCCACCGGTCGGAGTCGTCACGGCCCGACAGGCGCAGGTAGGCCACCTCGATGCCGAGGGTGCCGAGCACCTCCAGGACAGCGCCGAGCGCGGTGCGCACCTCGGCCTCGACCTGGTCGGGGCGGCAGAACACGTGGGCGTCGTCGAGGTTGATCTGCCGTACCCGGCTCAGGCCGGTCAGCACGCCGGAGCGCTCGGCCCGGAACATCGGCGCGAGCTCGGCGTACCGGACCGGCAGGTCGCGGTAGGAGCGCGGCTCGGACGCGTAGATCTGCGCGTGGTGCGGGCAGTTGGCGGGGCGCAGCACGAGCGGGTCGGGATCGTCGGGGCCCGCGCTCATCGGCGGGAACATGTCGTCGGCGAACTTGGCCCAGTGCCCGGACCGCTCGAACAGCGAGCGCTTGCCGAGCACCGGCGAGTACACCGGTTCGCACCCGGTGCGCAGGGCGACCTCGCGCGCGTACCGCTCGAGCTCGTACCGGACGGCGGCGCCCGCGGGCAGCCACAGCGGCAGACCGGGGCCGACCAGCGGGCTGGTGTCGAAGATCCGTAGGTCGCGACCGAGGTCACGGTGGTCGAGGGACGCGTTCATGGTGCTCTCCTTCGGTGGAAGGAGCCGCCCCGCGCCCGCCGTCGCACGACGAAGGCCCCGGAGCGAGCTCCGGGGCCTGATGCGTGGGTGCAGGTCAGCGCGCGCCGGAGGGGTCCGGCGTCGTCGTGCGTGCGCTGAGGTGCATGCCGCTCACCGTAGCCTCACAGGCGGGAGGCGTCCAGCGCGTTGCAGTCCTGGATGGTGCCGCCCTCGTAGCCGATGGTGAACCAGCGCACGCGCTGCTCGCTGGACCCGTGGGAGAACGCCTCGGGGTTCACGTCGCCGCCCGAGCGGCGCTGGATGTTGTCGTCGCCGACGGCGGCCGCGGCGGACAGCGCCTGCTCGAGCTCGTCCTGGCTGATCGGCTCGAGGAAGGTCACGCCGGTGTCCGGGTCCTCGGTCGTCGCGGCGTTGCCCGCCCACATGCCGGCGAGGCAGTCGGCCATGAGCTCGATGCGCACCGAGTCGGACTCCGGCCCGGTGCCCGAGCGGTCGGCCCGCTCGAACAGGCCGAGCTGGTTCTCGATGTGGTGGCCGAACTCGTGCGCCGTCACGTACATCTCGGCCAGCGGGCCGCCCTCGGCGCCGAACTGGCTCGAGAGCTGGTCGTAGAACGAGAGGTCCTCGTAGACGGTCGTGTCGGCGGGGCAGTAGAACGGCCCGGTGGCCGACGTCGCGTTGCCGCAGCCCGTGCTCACGGCCTGCGTGAAGCTCACGACCTCGGGCAGCTGGTACTCGACGCCGCCCTGCTCGGGCAGCGTGGCGGCCCAGTACGCGTCGAGCGACTGGACGGCGCCGTTCAGCCGGCACTCGGGGTCGGTGTTGGCCTGCTCCGCGGTGCAGTCGCCGACGTAACCCTGCTCGCCGCCACCCCCGTCGGTGGTGCCGCCGAGGAGGTCGGCGGGGCTGTTGCCGGTCAGCACCATGTACAGCAGCGCGATGATGATCGTCGCTCCGCCGCCGACCCCGGCGCCGACCGCGCCGCGCCGACCGCCCTTGCGGACGCGCCCGCCCTCGAACTGACCGCCCTCGTTGAACGTCACACGGCCAACCTACCGCGAGGGCGGGCGCGTCACCCGCGAGCGGGCCGCGTCAGCAGAGGTCGATCTTCCAGACCGGGTTCCAGGAGATGTTCTTGCCGCTGTTCGCCCCGATCCGGTCGAGCTCGGCGTCGTTCTGCGCGAGGAACCGCGCCGTCACCGTCTGGCTGTTCTGCGCGTAGACCGTGCCCGTGAAGTTCGTCAGCTCGTAGTACTGCCCGGCGGGCAGGCAGTAGTACAGCGCGTACGCGGACCACAGGCCGTCGGCCTCCTGGTTGCGGACGCACAGGCTGTACAGCGGACAGTCCTCGACCATCTGCCGCGACTGCGCGTCGCTGAGGTTCACCCGGACCTCGTTCGGCTTGGGCCAGATCGACGGGTCGCCCTTGGCGGGCGCGTACGACGCCGTGATGTCCGACGCCGACCCGTCCGTCACCGACCAGCTGCCGCCGCCACCGCCGCCGCCCGGACCGCCGTCGGCCGGGGTCGCGACCGCGGGCGACATGCCCACGGCCACCGCCGACACCAGCGCCACCAGCCCGCCGACCAGTCGACGGACCGCCCGCCTGCCTGTTCCCCTGCTCGTGCTCGTCCTGCTCATCGCTCGACTCCCCTGTCCTCACGACCGGCCTGCCTCTCAGGCCGATCGCGAGCGTAGGTCGCCGCGCGGGGGCGCCCCAGGGCGTTCGGCGCAGCCCGAAAAACGCCCGCCGGACGTATCTTTCACCCCGGCGGGCGCTCTTGTGCGCCGGTCACCCGGCCGTGCGCCGCCGGTACTCCTCGACCGGCCACGAACGCATGGCGCCCAGCCGCACCGCCGTCACCGCGCCGTCGGCGGCGCGCTCCACCTGGACGGGCTCGCCCACGGTGCCGAACCCGTCGACCGCCTCCTGGACCAGGTCCCCGTCGCGGACGACCAGGCGCACGGCCTGGTCGGCCGGGGACGCGGCGCGCGGGTTGACGACGTGCAGGATGCCGCCGAGGTCCACGACGTCGGACACGCCCCACAGGTTGGCGAAGCGGCCGACGGGCGCGTCGGCGGGGACGGGCTCCAGGGCGCCGTCGGTCCCGGCGAGCCGCGCGACCTCGTCCGCGGCCGCGAGCGCCAGGTCGATCAGCGTGATCACCCCGTTGGCGAGGGGTGTGGCCGTGCCGTCGACGGCGTTGGTCAGCGCGGAGACGACGAGGCCGTCGGCGGGGTCGATCCAGGTGCGGGTGATGTGGCCGGGGTAGCCGCCGGAGTGGCCGACGAGCCTGCGGTCGCCGACGACGCCGACCTCGAGGCCGACGCCGTACCGTCCGCGCTCCGTGCCGCGCACGACGACGCGGGACTCCTCGCGCTGCATGAGGCGCTTGCTCGCGTCGCTCAGCAGGGTCGTGTCGCCGAGCACGTGCGCCGTCCCGTAGCGGACGAGCTCGCGCGCGGTGGAGTACCAGCCGGTGGCGGGCGCCATGGCGCGGGTGTCGACGTGGGGGACGACGCGGCGGGCGTCGTCGTGCGCGAGGCGGGCGGTGTGGCCGGCCGCGTACTCGGCGGCGCGGGCGGGGTCGAGCTCGGTGCCGGTGCGGGTCAGGCCCAGCGGCTCCACGATCCCGGCGCGGGCGACGTCGTCGTAGGTGCGGCCGGTGACGTTCTCGATGACGAGGCCGAGCAGGCTGTAGCCGATGTTCGTGTACTTGAAGTGCTCGTTGGGCGCGAGGACGACGCCCTCGGTGCGGACGCACTCGATCAGCTCGTCGCGGTCGAGGAAGGGCTTGCCGTGCTGCCAGAAGTCGCCGTCGGAGGAGTCACGGATGATGCCGCCCTGGTGGCCGAGCAGCTCGCGCACCGTGACGGCCGCGGCGGGGGTGCCGTCGAGCTCGGGCACGTGGGTGCCGACGGGGTCGTCGAGGCGGAGCTCGCCGCGCTCGACGAGCTGCATGACGAGCACGCCGGTGAAGGTCTTGGAGTGCGACGCGATGCGGAAGAGGTGGTCGCTGGTCAACTTCTCGCCGGTCTCGACGTCCGCCGTGCCCCAGGCGAGGTCGACGAGCACCTCGCCGCGCAGGCCGACGGCGAGCTGGAGGCCGGGCAGCCCGTGGTACCCGGCCTGGAAGGAGGCCCACTCGGCGAGGTACGGGGCGATGGAGCGCAGGACGCGTGCGGTGCGGTCGTCGGTCACGGGGAGCATCATGCCAAGCCGGGCGTCAGCGCCGCGCGTGCCGCGGGGTGTCCTGGTCCTCGCGGCCGCGCAGGGTCTTCACCAGCCACCAGACCACGAGCAGGACGGCGACGACGATGACGATCTTCTGGAACACGCCCACGCTCTCCTCGACGATGTGCCACTGGTCGCCGAGCAGGTAACCCGCACCGACGAGGATCGTGTTCCACACGCCCGAGCCGAGGGTCGTGAAGGCGAGGAACCGCCACACGGGCATGCGCTCGACGCCGGCGGGGATGGAGATGAGGCTGCGCACGATGGGGATGAGGCGGCCGATCAGCACCGCCCAGTAGCCGTGCCGGTTGAACCAGTCCTCGGCCTTGTCGACGTCCTCGAGCTTCACCAGGGGCATGCGGTCGACGACGCTCCGCAGGCGGTCCCGGCCGAGCCACGCGCCCAGCCCGTACAGGAGGGCGGCACCGACGACGGAGCCCGCCGTCGTCCAGACGAGGACCTGCCACAGGATCAGGGAGCCCTGCGAGGCGGTGAACCCGGCCAGCGGCAGGATGACCTCGCTGGGCAGGGGCGGGAAGAGGTTCTCCAGGGCGATCGCGACGCCCGCGCCGGGGGCTCCGAGGGTCTCCATGAGACCGATGGCCCAGTCGGCGACGGTCGTGGCGAAGCTCTGTGTCGTCATGGCCCAACGCTATGCGCTGCGGGAGGTGCCGGTGACCTGGGGTGGTCCGCACGGACGTGACGGTCCTCCGCAGGTCCGGTGTGGTTTTCCGCAGTCCGGGCGGCGCCGGGCCTTCCTATGCTGGGCGCGTGAGCCGCTCCCCCGCCCTGCGCCGGACCCTGCGCGTGCTGGGCGGTGCCGCGCTCGGCGCCCTGACGTGGCCCGCCGACGTGGCCCTCGCGCTCGTGGCGGTCGGGACGGCGCGGCGCCCCGCACCGGTGCGTCCGGTCGCCGCCCTCGTGGGGGCGCACCGCCGGCGCACCTCGCGCCTGCTGGCGTGGGCGGACGACGGCGCGCCGCTCACCTCGTCCCGGGCCGCCGGGTACCTCGCGGAGCGCGTCGCGGGCGGCCTGCTCGGCCTGATCGTGCTGGCGCTGCTCGCGTACGGGCTGTTCGCGGCGGTGGCGGGGCTCGCGTCATGGCTGTTCGACGTGCGGTTCACGGTCGAGGCGCCCGTCCGTTCCGCGCCGCCCGGCGTCACGACGGCGTCGATGCTCACCCTCGTGCCCCTCGGCGCCGTCCTGCTGTACCTCGACCTCATGGGGCTGTACGGCGTCGGGGTGCTGGACCGGGCCGCCGCGGCGCGGTGGCTCGCGCCGAGCCGGAACGAGCGGCTGGCGGCGCAGGTCGAGTCGCTGACGGTCAGCCGCGCGGAGCTGCTGGCCGCGCTCGACGCCGAGCGCGGGCGCATCGAGCGCGACCTGCACGACGGCGTGCAGCAGCGCGCCGTGGCCGTGGGCCTGCTCGTGGACCGGGCGCGACGCGCGGGGGGCGGCGCGCTGCTGGAGCAGGCGGCGCGCGAGGTGGCACTGCTCGTGGACGACCTGCGCGCGGTCGCCTGGCGCGTGCGGCCCACGACGCTGGACACGCACGGCCTGGAGCCCGTGCTGCGGCAGCTCACCGAGCGGGCGGCGGTGCCGACGACGCTGGCGTGGCACTGCGCCGAGCGGCTGCCGGGAGGTGTCGAGACGACGGTGTACTACGTGGTGGCGGAGGCGCTGACGAACGTGGCGAAGCACGCGGGGGCCAGGTCGGCGTGGGTGGAGGTGCGCGCGTCCGACGTCGTGCACGTGACCGTGGGCGACGACGGCGTCGGCGGGGCGCAGACGCGGCCCGGGCACGGGCTGGCCGGCCTGGCCGGCCGCGTGGCCGCGGCGGGCGGGACACTGTCGGTCGACAGCCCGGCCGGTGGCCCGACCCGGATCGGGGTGACGCTGCCGTGCGCGTGATGCTCGCCGAGGACTCGGCTCTGCTGCGCGAGGGCGTGCGGAGCCTGCTGACCGACGAGGGGCACGACGTCGTCGCCGCGTACGGCTCCGCGGAACCCCTGCTGGCGCGGTTGGAGGCGGAGCGGCCCGACGTCGTCGTGCTGGACGTGCGCATGCCGCCCACGCACACCGACGAGGGCGTGCGTGCGGCGGTGCAGGTCCGGGAGCGGTGGCCCGAGGTGGGGATCCTCGTGCTCTCGCAGTACGTGGAGCGGGAGTTCACGCGGGTGCTGCTGGGCGACGAGGCGCACGGCGTCGGCTACCTGCTCAAGGACCGGGTGATGCGGGTGGACGACTTCCTCGACGCGCTGGGTAGGGTCGCCGCGGGCGGGCTGGTGCTGGACCCGGAGGTGGTGGGCCAGCTCTTCCGGTCGACGCCGCACCCGCTCGGCGTGCTCAGCGACCGCGAGCGCGAGGTGCTGGGGCTCATGGCCGAGGGCCGTACCAACGCGGGCATCGCGGCGGCACTGTACGTGTCGGTGTCGGCGGTGGAGAAGCACGCGAACGCGATCTTCGACAAGCTGGGGCTGCACGCCGAGGACGGGTACAACCGGCGGGTGCTGGCGATCTTGCGGTATCTGGGGGTGTGACCCGGCCGTGCGGGGGTCGCTCGGGGTCGTGGGAGGTCTCCCGACGGCGACGTCTCCGGCCGTGTGTTGCGGTGGGTAGACGATGTCGGCGTACCGCGACGTGCGCTCGACGGCGTGCTCTTCGGCGGGGACCTCTGAGGGTCGCCTACGACGAGCGGCCTCCTGGTGGCAGCCACGTCGACTCCCAGCGCGCCGCGTTGTAGAGCTGCTCGACCTCTCCGGGGCCGAGGGTGTCGTCCAGGCCGTCGAGCCACGCCCGGACATGGTCCGGTTCGAGGACGACGACGTCGGTCGGCGCTCCGGCATCGCGCCCGACGCGCTGTGCGCCCACGACGATGATGACCGGAGTCGCCGCGTGCGGCGTCCGGCATGCTCGGCGCAGCGCCGTCGTCACGGCAGCAGCCTCCGTGCGGGCGGACTTCAGGTAGTCCACGGAGACGCCGCTGACGAACACCTTGCTCCTGCCGACGTGCACCTTCTTGCCCTCGTGGTGCTTCGTGTTGATCGAGAAGACCCCACCGGGACCGATGAGCAGGTGGTCGATGTCCGTGCCCCGCGCGTCGCGCGTGATCCCGTGCAGCACGAACCAGCCCCGCCTGGCCTCGATCGCGCGCTCCAGCAGGCGGCCCACGGTCTTCTCACCGCGCTCGCCCTGGCTCCACGACCAGTCGCCACGATCCCTGTTCCGCAGCAGCCGACGCACGGCGTTCCGCAGCGGCGCCTCGCGAAACGTCGCGCGCGCGACCTCGCCCACGGTCTCGCCCGCCTTGATCGAGGACATGTCGCGCCCCCGGTCCGCGGGCTGAGGTGGTTCGGGCTGCGCCGGGACGGCGGTCTGACGGGCGGGCTGCGACGCGGGTCGTGCTTCGGGCGCGGACGGCATTTCGGGCGGGCGCGCTTCGGGCGCACGTCGCTGGGCGGGTGCGGACACGGCAGTCCCGTGCGACGCCGGAGCCGCCAACTGCTGTGCGCGGTCCTTCGCGGCACGCTCTGCCTCGTGCTTGACCTGCCATCCGCTGCCGACGGTCTCGATCAGGCGGCGGTGCGTCCCGGTGTCCGAGGAATCTCCGGCGACGACCGCCTGCTGGCGCGCCGAGTCCCAGTAGCCGATCTGCACGCCGTCGACCTTGAGGTACAGCCTGGCCGGCCTGCCGTACCTGGACCACACGGTCGTGGTGACCCTCGGCGTGGGCTCGGGGCGACTGTCCTCGCTCATGCCGGCACGCTAACCAGCGAGACGCCGAGCGCCTATCACCAGGGTGTTGCCGGGTTCGTCGTCGAGGGAACGGGCCGACCTCGGGCATCCCGGCTCACGTCAGGCAGTACGCCGCCGTCGTCGCGGCCGCGAAGGAGACGAAGCCGTCGCCCGAGCCGGACGCGCGCAGCACGGTGAGGGCGCGGCCGTCGTCGCGGCGGTAGGCGTAGGTGACGTAGCCGAGCAGCTGGCCGCCGTGGCCCCAGAGCGTGCCGCCGCACGGGAGGTCGAAGCGCTCGAGGCCGAGCCCGTAGTGAAAGCCCATGCCCATCGGCACGGTGGTGCGCATCTGGGCCAGGGACTCGTCGCTGATCAAGTCACCGCCGAGCAGCGCGTCGAAGAAGGTCTGCAGGTCGGCCGTCGTGGAGGTCATCTCGCCCGCGGCCCAGTCGAGGGAGACGTCCTGGTCGGTGACGTCGACGGTCGCCCCGTCGTCCAGGGTGGCCGTGGCGCGGACCGCCGGGGCGGGCAGTCCGGCGTCGTCGGGGAAGGTGGTGCCGGTCAGGTCGAGCGGGTCGAGGATGCGGCGCCGGACGACGGCGTCGTACGGCCTGCCCGTGACCGCCTCGATGAGGCGGCCGGCCACGACGTAGTTGGTGTTCGAGTAGCGGAAGTCGGTGCCGGGCGGGAAGTACGGGTCGTGGCGAAAGGCCTCGGCGAGGAGCTCGTCGGGCGTGTACGCGGTGAAGCGGGCGTCACCGCGCCAGCGGTTGGTGGACCAGCCGTCACCCTTCATGTAGTCGTACAGCCCGCTGGTGTGGTTGAGCACCTGGCGCACGGTGACGGCGTCGCCGCCGGGCACGACGCCGGGGAGGTACCGCTCGACGGGTGCGTCGAGGTCGATGCGGCCCTCGTCGACGAGCTGGAGGATCGCGGTCGCGACGAAGGTCTTCGTGATGCTGCCGATGCGGAAGCGTTCGTCGCCGGTGAGGGGGTGGTCGGCGTCGGGCTCGGCGCTGCCGGAGGTCCAGGTGCCGGCCGGGCCCGGTGCCGTGACCGAGACGAGCGCCGCCGTGGTGGACGGCGCCGCGGACGACGCGACGACGGACAGGAGCTGCGGGCGGGCGAGCGTCAGCGCGGCGGCCGCAGCGGCGGTGAGGGCGAGGAGCGTGACGAGGACGGCGGCGACGGCGCGGCGGAGCGGGGTGGTCATGCGTCGAACCTAGGAAACCGCGGTGGGGCGGGGACTGCGGGAAACCGGAGGGGTGGGTGCGGAGGTCCGTCGAAACTCCCGCCCCAAGCCCGCACCTTCCTGCCACCAAGCCCAGCCCATGACGCCCTCCCAGACTTACCTTTCCGGATTGTCCGATTCCTCGTAGTCTCGACCTCGTGGCGGAGGCGGGTCCGGGACGCGGTGGCGACCCGGGCGGACGCCGCCTCTGGATCTATGGGTTTGCATCGACCCTCGCCATCGTGGTCGGCGTCGGCGCGACAGTCCTTCCCGATACCCTCCCGAGCTGGCTCAGTCAACCGCTCGTGGTGGGTGCCGCGGCCAGCACCTTCCTGGGAGCCACCCTGCTCGAGCGGTACTTCACGCTGCGCGACCGGCACAACGAGGCGGCGGGCCGCGAGGCGGACGACCGCCGGGCTTCGCGCGACCTGGGTATCCGCCCGCCCGACGACAACGACGCACCCGGGCGCCTGCTCTCTCCCGTTCGTGAGGGCGAGGACCAGATCGTTCGGTTCTTCGGCCGCGAGGACGTCCTGCAACGACTAATCGACTGGTGCCTGGACAGCAACGGACCGGGCAAGCGCTCTCTACGGGTCCAGCTCGTCACCGGGCCCGGCGGTGTCGGCAAGACACGGCTGGCGCACGAGCTCCAGACCGTCATGCGCCGGACCCACGGCTGGGAGTGTCGCAACCTGCGGACCGGGGTCGAGGCGGAGGCGATGCAGGTGCTGCGGCGCGGTCACGGCCGTGCTCCCGTGCTGTTCGTCGTCGACTACGCAGAGAACCGCACCGAGGGCGTCACCCGGCTGCTCGACCAGGCTCTCGCCGACCCGGGTGCCGTTCGCGTCCTGCTCCTGGCCCGGCGCGAGGGCCGATGGTGGTCGGACCTGTGCCAGCAGCCTGACGTCGGAGCGGTGGTCGGCCGCTACGACCCCATCGAGCTGGCCACTCGTGTCGTCCCCCACGGTGCAGGCCCAGGTCCCCTCGCAGAGCAGCAACGCATCGTCGACCTCGCTGCGCAAGACTTCGCGCGTCACCTGGGCAGGAGCGCTGTCCAGGTGACGCTGCCCGACGTCGTGCCGAGCGCGCGGATGCTCGACCTCCTGTCCATCGCACTCGTCGAGGTGCTGCGCTCCGAGCCGTCCGGGCCCGGCGAGCGCGCGGACACGTCGATGCACGTCGTGTTCGACGAGCTCGTCCGCCACGAGGCCCGGAGCTGGACGCGGTCGGCGCAGGAGGCCGGGCTCCCGGATGACAGCCAGACGCTGCGCATCCTCGTCGCCGCGGCATGTCTTCTCGGCGCGGAGGACCAGGTCGAGGCCGAGGCTCTCGTGCGTCGCGTCGCGCCCCTGTGCCCACCCGGCAGCGAGCTGGACCCCCGAGGGGCGGCACGGTGGCTGCGTGAGCAGTACCCGCCAACCTCGGGACTCACCGACAGCGACGACAGGACCGTGCTCGTCGGAGATCCCGGCTGGATCGGGAGCCTGCACCCCGACCGCCTCGCCGAGCACCTTGTCGTCTCCGTGCTCATGGCGGCGGACGTCGGCGACGCCACCCGTGCCCTGACCAGCCAGGAGCGCCGGGCCGTCCTCCTCACGGACCTGACCAGGCAGCAGGCGGAGCGGGCGATGATCGTGCTCACGCGCGCGGCCTCGGACCCGTCGCGGACGCGGGACCGGGACACGGGCCGTCGACCGGTGCGGAACGACGACGCTCGCCTGGACCCGCGCGAGGCAGAGGACGTCGCACGGCTCGCGCTCGACCTGGTTCACGGGCTCGACACCCGCTGGGCCCTGGTGAGCACGGTGCACGAGCAGGTCCCCTGGCCGGACCCGCCGAACGCGCTCCACGAGGTGGGCCACGCCGTCGCGGAGCTCCTCGTGCGCACTGTCGAGAACGGGACGCTGTCCGCCAGCCCGGCCCGGATCGCGCACGCACGCCACGTCCTGGGCAACTGGGCGTTCACGGTCGGCGACTACCAGGCGTCGTTGGAGGCCCGGGAAGAGGCGACCCGGATCTACCGCAAGCTCGCGAAGCGGCGCCACGATCGCCACTGGCCCCACCTGGCCCGTGCGCTGGACAACCTGGGCGACTCGTTCGCGACCCTCGGCCGCAACGACGAGGCCCTCGCGGTCAGGCGTGAGGCCGTGACGACCTGGCAGCAGAACGTGCACGTCGACTCCGAGCGGTTCCTCCCGGACCTCGCCAAGTCGCTGCACAACTTCGGCGTCTCCTACCGGGATCTGGGGCTGCCCCGCGATGCGCTCACGACACACCGCGAGGCCCTGCGGGCCCGTCGGCTGCTAGCTGCACAGCACGACCGGCACCGCGCAGCGCTCGCCCGCTCCCTGAGCTCGATCGGAAGGTGTCACCTCGACCTCGGCGACATCCAGCAGGCGCACGCGGAGTTCGTCGAGGCGCTCGACCACTGGCTCGACCTCAACGCCCGGACGCCGACCCGCTACGAGCAGGACGTCGCTCTCGCGCTCGGCGACCTCGGGATGACCCACGGCCTGCTCGGGCGGCCGGACGATTCCTTGCCGCTGCAGACCCGTGCGCACACCATCTGGAACGGCCTGGCCGCCCGGTACCCGGTCCGTTTCGTCTCCGGCCTGGCACGTTCCTGGACCAACCTCGGCATCGTCTACGCGGACCTCCATCGCGACACCGAGTCCGACCAGGCCTTCGACAGGGCGATCGCCATCTACGGCGAGCTGGCCCGCGAGAACCCGGAACGCCGCGAGCAGAACCTCGCGTGGAGTCTCGGGAGCGCGGGGATCGCCCTGTCCCGGCGCGGTCTGGACGACCGGGCTCGCGACGCACTCACCTCAGCACTCGAGCTGTTCCGCCGGCGCTACGACGCCGGCTCGCGTGCAGTCTTCTTCGTCCGTGCGCACCGTTCGGTGCTCGAGGAGTACAGCAGGCTGCTCGAGCGGTCCGGGCAGGCCGGAGAGGCCTACGAGCTCCGGCGCCGGTCAGCCCTTCTCGACGGATTCCTCGCCGCGCTCTGACGACCGGTCACGTGAACGGGACCACCACGAGCGTCTTGTCGTCGTGCCGCTTCGACCGTGCCCAACGCCGGCCGTCCGGGTCAGCCTCCTCTGCCGCATGCAGGTCGTGCAGAACCTGTTCCGGGCCGCTCCGCAGCGCCTCGTCGTAGACCTCGCGCCAGGTGCGCGCGATCGGGTGCCGTTCGAGGTCCACCCCGTCCGTGGCGAGCACCAGACCGGCGACGTCCACGCGCGCCACCGTGCTCGTCACCGCGTGGTAGGCCGCCTCCGGTTCCGTCCCGGCGACCCAGTAACCGCCTGGGCGGTTGCGCCAGCGCGCCTGCACCTCCTGGAGCTCGACGAGCAGCTGCCTGTGCCCCTCGTCGTAACCGAGTCCCGCGGCCAGCCGGGCACGATACGCGGCACGACGTGCGCCGACCGCCGCCCCGAGGTCGTCGTCGGTGTGGACCACCTCGCTGCCGTCCGTGCCGAGCACGACCACGAGGCTGTCACACAAGGAGTAGGCCTCGACGACGTCATCCGTCCAGCGCGCGATCGCCACGGTGCAGGTCGGGCTCGTCTCGGCCTTCAGACCGTCCGTGTCCCGGACCTCCGCGATCGCCGCCGCGACGAGGTCGGGAATCGGGCGTCCGCCAGGGAGCTCACGCGCCAGCACATCAGCCAGACGCCCGGCGTACCACCCCGGGTCGTGCGAGCGGTCGCCCGCGACCGACGTCGCGCCGTCGAGCACCATCGCGAACCCCCGGCCGACCACGTGCCGGTCCTGGTTGTCGGCACCACCAGCGCGGGTAGCTGCTCGCGAGGTCACCCGACGACCCTAGGGCATGGCTACGACACCCTGGTGCGCCTCCTGCCGACGGGGCACGCCTGCCTCGCAGTACACGTTGGTCCGTTGGTCGAGCGCCGCCTGGAGAGCCGCCTGCATCCGCCGGGACAACGAGTCCTTCGCGAGCGACGACACCTCACCGATCTCCAGGAGGTGCACGGACTTCACCTCGGGGTCGGTCCCGTGCAGCCCGGCGCGCTCCTCGTCGGTGAGGAAGCCACCGTCGAAGACCCAGACGAGCCCCTCGGGCGTGCCGTCGTCCGCACAGGGGACGTGGTCGATGACGAGAGCCTGCATGCCTCGCCGAACCAGCCCGAGCTCCTCCTCGAGCTCGCGCTCCGCCGCCGTCCAGGGTGGCTCACCCATCTCGACGACGCCGCCTGGGATCTCCCAGGTCTTCTTGTACGACGGCTCGATGAGGACCACGCGGCCCGTGGCGTCGCGGAGGAGCACACCTGCCGCCATCCGTTTGCGCGGCAGGGTACGGAAATACTCGGCGGAGCCTCCGTCTTCCACACGAGAAAACTTCGCTCTATAGTTCCTGCGCCGCAACCGGAGCGGTCCCTTTCGAACAAGGGTTGCGCCGAGGGTTGCGTCGAGCGCAGCGGGTGAGAAACGATCGCGCATCAGCAGCACACCGACCACCGAGATCAGCGCGGCTGCGAGCAGCGCGGCAACGATCTCTCGCGAGCGTTCTGCCACGCGGAGAACATACCGGACTTTTTCATCGATCAACGTCGCCACTCGGAGGCTGCGTGCTCATCACCCGCTCCCCCGCCGAGCCCTACCTCGTCCGCCACGACGAGGGCTGGTTCGAGTACCAGCTCCCCGTCTCGGTCAAGGCCGTCGTCGCGTGGCGCGGCCGCCTTCCCCTGCTGCGCAACGAGCGCGACGAGTGGGAGCTCCCTGGCGGCAAGCTCGAGCCCGGTGAGGACCCGGCGTCGTGCGTCGAGCGCGAGATCCACGAGGAGCTCGGCTGGCACACCGCCGTCGGCGAGCCCGTCCACGCCTGGGTCTACGAGATCTTCCCGCACCGCCACGTCTTCGTCGTCACCTACCTCGCCACCTACGACGGCGACGAGGACCCCACGTTCAGCCACGAGCACAAGGAGCTCGCGCTCGTACGCCCCGAGGACGTCGCGCGCCTGTCGATGCCCGACGGCTACCGCGCTGCGGTCGCCGCGGCCGTCGCCCGCAAGCACGTCGCCTGACGCGGTCCGGGGGATGTCCCCACCCGGGACGGGGGTCACCCCCGTGTCGGCGCTGACCTGCATTTTCGTACGTTCGATGGCGTGGAGACCGAGCCATACCCCAAGCAGGCGCTGTACCTCGCCGCCCCCGCCCTCGCCGCCCTCGCGGGCGTGCACCTGTTGCCCGACGCCGGGGGCGTGGACCCCGTGCGCGAGCTCATGTCCGAGTACCCGGTGCGCTCCGACGTCGGCACGCTGTACACGCTGGCGCTGCTCGTCGCGAACGTGGCCGTCATGATCCTCGGGGTCCACTGGGTGCGCCACGGGATCCTCCGGTCGCGGCCGGGGGCCGCCGTCCTGCTGGCCGCCTGGTGCCTGAGCCTGCTCGGCCTGACCGTCTTCCTCAAGGACCCGGCGGGCAGCGACGGCACCCTCACGGGCGCCGTGCACATGGTCTGCACCGTCGTGAACTTCGCCGCGATGCCCGCGCTGTGCGCGCTGCTGTGGTGGCAGCACCGGCGGGACGCGCGGTGGCGTGCGCCGGCGACGGCGGTCGGCGTCGTCGCGGTGCTGACCGCGGCGTGCGTCGTGCCGTTCGCCGTCGTGCTGGCGAGCGGCGAGCCGGGGGCGCTGAGCAGCGCGTCGCTGGGGCTCGTGGAGCGCGTGGTGGTGGGGCTCGACGTCGTGGCCGTCGTCGTCCTGGCCGGGTGGTCGGGTCGGGCGGCCCGACCCGACGCGCCTCGGCCGAGCAGCGCCCGATAAGCCCTGTCCCGCACAGGTTTCCGCTCGCTACGATCCGCCCATGCCCACGACCACCCAGCTCGTCGCGTTCGTCGCGGCGTCGTTCGTCTTCATCGCGCTGCCCGGACCGAGCGTGCTGTTCGCGATCGGGCGCGCCCTCACGGTCGGGCGCCGCGACGCGCTGCTGTCCGTGTCCGGCAACGCGATCGGCCTGCTGGTGCAGGTGGCGTGCGTGGCGGTCGGGCTGGGTGCGCTCGTCGAGGCGTCGGCCGCCGCCTACACGGTGCTCAAGCTGGTGGGCGCCGCGTACGTCGTCTGGCTCGGCGTCCAGGCGATCCGGCACCGCGCCGACGCCCGCCTCGCCCTCGACGCCCCCGCCACCGACCGGCAGGGCGGTGTGCTGCGTGCGCTCTGGGCGGGCTTCGTGGTCGGCGGGACCAACCCCAAGACCCTCGTGTTCTTCGCGGCCTTCCTGCCGCAGTTCATGAACGACGCCGCCCCGGCCACGCCCCAGCTGCTGGTCCTCGGGCTGATCTTCGCCGCGATGGCCCTGTGCCAAGACTCCGTCGTCACGCTCCTCGCCGCTCAGGCCCGGACCTGGTTCTCGCGCAAGCCCCGGCGGCTGGACCACCTCGGCGTCGCGGGCGGCATCGCGATGATCGGTCTCGGCACGGGGCTCGCCCTGGAGGGCCGGGTCCGGGCCTAGGCCGTGTCCGGTGATTCGCGGAGCCAGAGGACGATCGCGGCGAGCGTGAGTTCGGTGCGGTAGTAGGCGGCTCGTTTGGTGTAACGGGTGGCCAAGGCACGGAACTGCTTGAGCCGGTTGAAGCACCGTTCCACGACATTACGACCCTTGTAGACCTCCGCGTCGAACACCGGTGGGCGCCCGCCGCGATGGCCCTTACGGAGCCGGTGGGCGGCGTGGTCCTTCTTCTCCGGGCTGGTGAACGCGATGCCACGGCTGCGCAGGGCCCGGCGGGTGGCGGGGCTGGAGTAGGCCTTGTCCGCCAGGACCCGGTCCGGACGCTTCCTGGGCCGGATCAGCATCCAACCCCACCGGCGACCAGTCCGACGGCCTCGACATCAGCGCACCCCTTCGCCACCCCGACGTGGGGAGAGATTCCCTGCCTGAACGCTAGGTGAAAATTTGTAACCGAGGCAACGAAAAACTTCCGCCGCACGGATTCCCGGCGCGTATGATCCGGGCCACGACTGCCGACGACAGGAGTGCGCATGCCGACGGACCGGGACGACAAGCGGGCAGCGGACCGCCCCGGTGTCGCGGGTGAGGCGCTCGGCTCGCTGTTCGCCGCGCTGATCGGCCCGCTGGTGCTGCTCGTCAACCTCTGGAACGCCTACGGGTTCCTGACCTCTGCCGACCCCCGGCCGGAGCACACTGCGACCTACCTCGTCGTCTCGGCCCTCATGGTGGCCGGCGTCGTGTGGACGTTCCACTCCGCCCGGCGACGGGACGCACGCGGCTTCGCCTACGTCTGGCACGCCCTGGTGGCGGTGTTCGCGCTGGTCGCCGTCACGATGCTCTCCGTGCCGCAGGTCGACCTGGACACCGTCAGGGAACCGCCGCCCACGGAGCGGTACGTCGACGACGATCCGTGCTACTCCGGCGGCGACCCCTGCGGCTGACCGGACCCCTGCCGCACCGATCCGCTACGTTGTCCGCGTGCCCGACCTCCTGATCGCCCCGCGCCACACGGCCCACCTGGACCGCGCGGTCGAGGCCCTCCGGCTGGTCCACGAGCACGACCGCTATCCCCTCACCTGGCCCGACGACCCGCACGCCTGGCTCACCCCCGAGGGCGCCCTCGGCGCCTGGGTGGCGCTGGCGGACGGCGTCCTCGTCGGCCACGTGATGCTCGTCGACGGCAAGCTGGTCGAGCACGCCGACCGGCTCGCCGAGGCCGCCGGGGTCTCCCTGACGGGACTGGCCGGCATCAGCCGCTTGTTCGTCACGCCCGCGGCGCGCGGCACCGGCGTCGCCTCCGCGCTGCTCGAACGCGTCGAGGACGCCCCGACCCGCCGCGGCCGTCGGCTCGCCCTCGACGTCGTCGACGACGGCGGCCCCGCCGTCCGCCTCTACGAGCGCCTCGGTTGGACCCGCGTCACGGACGGCCCGGCCACCTGGACGACCCCGGCGGGCACCCGCCCGCACACGGCCGCCTATCTCTCCCCCCGCTGACCCGAACCCACCCTCACCGCGCCCCCAGCCAGGGCGCCAGGAAGTCGGCGCCCCACAGCCACTCCACGCCGTCGGCCGCCTTGGCCGGCGTGCACAGCGCGCGCTCGAACGCCTCCCGGACGCGGCGACGGCCGCCGTCCGACCCATCGGGCTCGCACCTCCCGACCACCACGATCCGCGTCTGCGGCTCCGTGCCCGCGCACACCTCGCCCCACGGCCCGAGGTCGGCGACGGCGAGCTGCCCACCCGCCCCGTCCCAGAGGCACGCCAGCCCGGGCCGGTCGGCGACGTGGAACACCCCGCGCGACCGCAGCCGGCCGGTGCCGAGGTCCTCGATCTCGTCCAGCAGCCGCTGCGGGTGGAACGGCAGCGGCGAGCTCAGCGCGAGCGTCCAGCTCCGGTCGCCGGCCACCGGGTCCGGCGCCGCGACCGACGCCCCGAGCGGGTGCGCGCGTCGCTCCGCCACCGCCGCGGAGTGCCACCCCACCACCAGGTCGGCCGCCGTCAGCGCGTGCAGCCCGTCGACGCGCCGCGTCCCGGCACCGCGCAGCCGGTCCACCAGGCCCGACGCCGTCGGGTCCCCCGCCGTCGCGCCGCGCCGGGACGCGGCTCCCGCCGCCAACCCTGAACCTGAGGTCGAACCTGAGGGTCGTCCGTCCCAGAACCCTGAGGTCGAACCTGAACCCTCGCCGCAGGTCACGACCAGGTCGGACTGCTCCAACTGGGTGGCGAGTGCCTCTCCCACGGAGCGCGGGTCGTGCGGGGTGAGGCCGAGGCCGCGGTCGAGGAGGACCTCGTCGCCGAGCAGGTCGTGCTCGGCGGTGTCGAGGTCCACGAGCGCGACCGTCGTCGCGACGCGGGTGTGCGCGAGGACGCCGCCGGGCACGGCCCCGGCCGCGAGCGCCCGGGCGGCGGGGAGGGGTTCCGCGCTGACGGGCAGGGCGAGGACCACGTGGGTCCACCGGGGGTCGTGGGCGAGGCGGGCGACGGTGGGGACGGCGTCCTCGCGGACGGCGCACGAGAGGCAGGCGTGCTCGAGCGGGATGAGCACGTCCTCGACCACACCGCCGGCGTCCTGCACGACGCGGTGCAGGTGGTCGGGGTGGAGGTCGTGACGGACGGCGACGACGCCGGGTGCGTCGAGGAGCAGCCCGGCGAGGGCGGCGTCGCGCAGCACGGGGTCGGTGCTCGCCAGGACGGTGACCGGGATGATTCCGCGGATCCGCCCTGTTGGGGATGCGGTGGGGAACATGCAGCCTCCTCACGAGAGGGCGGGCCGTGGGTACGCCTGGCCGCCCGGGAATTATTGATAACCGTTCTCAGTTCTGGTTCACTGTAGCGCGTGGTGAGAACGGTTCTCACAACGCCGCATGGAAGTGCTTGGAGGAGCTGCGATGGCCAAGACGTCGAAGATCGCCGCGGACGCACGGCGCCGCGAGCTGGTCGCCCGGTACGCCGAGCGCCGGGCCGAGCTGCGCCGCACGCTGCGCGACCTCGACCGGCCGGAGGCGGTTCGCGCCGCCGCGGCACGCGAGCTGCGGCGCCAGCCCCGCGACGCGAGCCCGACCCGCCTGCGGAACCGGGACGCCGTCGACGGCAGGCCGCGCGCCTACTCGAGGAAGTTCGGCCTGTCCCGCGTCCGGCTGCGCGAGATGGCGCTGCGCGGCGAGCTGCCGGGCGTCACCAAGTCCAGCTGGTGAGCCACGACCGACAGCCACGACCGATGAGGAGGAGCCGCCCATGAAGGTTCGCGCATCCCTGCGATCCCTGAAGGACAAGCCCGGCGCGAAGGTCGTGCGCCGTCACGGAAAGACGTTCGTCATCAACAGGCTCAACCCGCGCTGGAAGGCGCGTCAGGGCTGAGCGGGAGGAGCACACCATGAAGAAGGACATCCACCCCACCTACGGACCGGTCGTGTTCCGCGACGCCAGCGCCGGGTTCACATTCCTGACCCGCTCCACGCTGGCCGGCGACGCCGCCTCCGGCCCCGGCCGCTCGACGGCGACGATCGAGTGGTCCGACGGCAACACCTACCCGGTGGTCGACGTCCAGATCAGCAGCGCCAGCCACCCCTTCTGGACCGGCTCGGCCCGCGTGGTCGACACCGCAGGCCGCGTCGAGAAGTTCCGGCAGCGCTACGCGAAGACCCGCACCAGCACCGACAGCAAGGGTGGTAACGACTGATGGCCGCACGCACCGACCTGCGCCCCGTGATCAAGCTCCGCTCGACCGCCGGCACCGGCTTCACCTACGTGACCCGCAAGAACCGGCGCAACGACCCCGACCGGATCGTCCTGCGCAAGTTCGACCCGGTCGCCCGCCGGCACGTCGACTTCCGCGAGGAGCGCTGACCGCACCGGCACGCTGACGGACGCCCGACCGGCACCCTTCGGGGCGCCGGGCGGGCGTTCTCGCGTTCCGGGCGGTCCTCAGCGCACGGCTCAGGCTCCCGGCTCGACGACGACGTCGATCCCGGCCATGACCTCGTCCGCCCACGTCCCGGCCGCGTGACCCGTCCGGTCGGCGACCAGGACGTGCCCGGTGCGCTCGTTGTTGTCCCCCGGCCGCACCGCGCGGCCCGGCGACGGCAGGTCGTGCGCGAGCACCCGTGGATCATCGACGAGACCCTCGGCGCCCCGCACCTCGCGCACCACGCCGGCCGCCGGAGCGAGCAGGAACGCGACGGCCGCGCTCGTCGCCGTCGCCGGCCCCGGCACGGGCTCGCGCCCGAGCGCGAGGTCGACGAGCACCTGCAGCGGGTTGAACCCCGTGACGTGCCGCACGAGCTCGAACACGTACCCGCCGCCCTGCCGGGGGTTGAGCTCGACCAGCCGCGGACCGGCCGTGGTGAGCCGCACCTCGGTGTGGCTGATGCCGTGGGTGAGACCGACAGCCTCGAGCACCGCGACGACGTGCCCCTCGATCGCCGCGCGCTCCGCGGGACGGAGCGGCGCCGGGAACAGGTGGCCCGCCTCGACGAACCCCGTGCCGCCCGCGGCCGGCGGCTCGGCCACGGACTTGGCGGTGACGCCCAGCACCCGGGTGACCCCGTCGCGAGTCACGCACTCCACGCTGTACTCGGGCCCGTCCAGCACGCGCTCCAGCAGGGCGAGTCGCTCCAGCGGCTGACCCCTCGTGTTCCGCTCCGGCTCCGTGACCTCGGCGAACGCCCGCGCCAGACCCGCCTCGTCGGCCACGGCCCGTACGCCGGTGCCCGAGTTGAGGTCGACCGGCTTGACCACCAGCGGGTAGCCGAGCGACGCCGCCTCCTTGCGCGCCTGCGCCCAGGTGGACGCGACGGCGTACGGCACGTCGGGCACTCCGGCGGCCGCCACGGCCTCGCGCACGCGGTGCTTGCGCGTCGCGGTGCGCAGCACCTCGGCGGGGGCGCCGGGCAGCCCGAGCCGCTCCGCGACGAGCGCGACGGCGGGCAGGTAGTAGTCGCAGGTCGTCAGCACGCCGTCGACGCCGTGGCGCGCCGCGACCTCGTGCGCCGCGGCGAGCAGGGCTGCGTCGTCGTTGGTCTCGACGACGACCACCTCGGCGGCGAGCGCGAGCACGGGATGGTCGGTGCCGTCGGGCAGGCGGTAGAGGCCGGGGTCGCGGGTGAGCAGCACGTACGCGTGCCCGCCGTCCCGCAGCAGGGGCGGGAGCATGAGGCCGGTCGACTGGAGCCAGCTCTCGATCATCAGGAGGTTCGCCACGTCAGCACACCCCACGGGTGGACATGCGAACGAGAGTCGTTCTCATCATGGCGCACAGCCTGCCACGCGCCTCGCCCGTCGTCTCGCCGGAGGCAGCGGTCGGGCCGGGAACACCGGCCCGGGGGGGTCAGAGGACGCCGTCGGGCAGCGAGCGGTGCTCGCCCTCGGTGGGCCGGTCGCGCGGGATGAGCAGCGCGAGCACCGTGCACACGACGGACGCGAGCAGGCCCAGCAGCAGCGCGGTGCGGAACGCGTCGCCGGACGGCACGGGCACGCCCTGGTACTCGGCGCCGCCCGCCGCGAGCACCCCGCCGATGACGGCGGCGGCCGACGTCGTGCCCAGGGACCGCATGAGGGTGTTGAGGCCGTTGGCCGCCCCCGTCTCGTGGGACGGCACCGACCGCATGATGAGCGCGGGCATCGCCGCGAAGCCCAGACCGATGCCGACGCCGACCACGACGTTCACCACGAGCACGGACCACACGTCCAGGTCCACCACGACGGCGATCACGTAGGACACCGCGATGACGCCCGCCCCGGCCACGAGCAGGGGGCGCGGACCGACCGTGTGCTCGAGCCGGCCGGCGACGGGCGACATCGCGAGCATGACCAGCCCCGACGGCATGAGCACGAGGCTCGCCTGCATGAGGGTCAGGCCCAGGCCGCCCGCGGGGGTCGGCAGCTCGAGGAGCTGCGGGAAGACGACGTTCGAGGCGAACAGCGCGAACCCCATCGCGATCGAGGCGAGATTGGTGAACAGCACGGTGCCGCGCGCCGTCACGCGCAGGTCGACCAAGGGCTCGGCGACGCGCAGCTCGTACCAGCCCCAGACCAGCAGCACGACGAGGCCGACGGCGAGCAGCCCGAGCGTGCGGGGCGAGCCCCAGCCCCAGTCGTTGCCGCGCGAGATCGCGAGCAGCACGCCGGTCAGCCCGACGGCGAGACCCGCCACGCCGACGACGTCGAGCCGCCCACCCGTGCGCAGCGTGCTCACGGGCACGATCCACGCGACGAGACCGAGCGCGAGCAGGCCGATCCCCGCGGCCACCCAGAACACCACGTGCCAGTCGTAGCGCTCCGTCACGTACGCGCTGATCGGCAGGCCGAGCGCGCCCCCGACGCCGAGCGTCGCGCTGACCAGCGCGATGCCCGAGCCGAGCCGCTCGCGGTGCAGCACGTCGCGCAGGATCGAGATGCCGAGCGGCACCACGCCCATGCCCATGCCCTGCAGCCCGCGCCCGACGATGAGGAGCACCACCGACGGCGACAGCGCCGCCACCACCGAGCCCAGCACGAGCAGCCCCAGCAGGGCGAGCGCGACCGTCTTCTTGCCGTACATGTCGCCGAGCCGGCCCGAGATGGGCGTGCAGATCGCCGCGACGAGGAGCGTGACCGTGACGACCCAGGCCGTGACGTCCCGCGACGCGTCGAGCAGCACGGGCAGCTCCGACTGGATGGGCAGCAGGATGGTCTGCATGAAGGACGCCCCGAGACCGGCGAACGCGAGCACGGCGATCACGGCGCCAGGGCGCGGCATGCGCGTGAGCCGGGTGCGGTCCTTGTCGAAGGGCGGGCGGAACCTCATGGGGCGGGCGAACCTCCGGGGCGGGGACGGAGCACGGCGTCCGCGCACGCCGGAGCCGCGGCGCGGTCTCCGCGCGGCGCGTGGGAACACCTGCACCTTACATAGTTGCCCGCGCTAACGGCTTCGCGCCTCCGCGCGGCCGTGCGGGGCGGCTCGCGCGAGCAGGTCGGCGAGCGCCGCGGCGGCGGCCGAGAGCGGCCGACCGGCCGACCGGGCGAGGCGGACGCTCCAGGTGAGCGCCGGCTCGACGTCGAGCGCGACCAGCTCCGGGTCCGGGGAGACCGCGGAGGCCGGCACGAACATGACGCCCAGCGCCTCGCGGACCAGGGCCTGGCCGAGCACGAAGTCGGTCGCCTCGGTGTGCACGTCGCGCCGCAGCCCGGCGGCGGCGAAGGCCTGGTCGACGACGGCGCGGTTGCCCCACCCGACGGGCGACTCGACGAACGACTCGTCGGTGAGCTGCTCCAGCCGCACGGTGCCCGCGCCGGCGAGCGGGTGGCTGCGGTGGCACACGAACCGGATCGGCTCGCTGTCCAGCGTGCGCAGGACGAGGCCGGGCTCGGTCTCCGACACGGTGGAGGCGAGCGCCAGGTCGAGGTCGCCGCGGCGCACGGCCTCGAGGCTCCCCCGCGACCCCGTCGACGTCTGGCGCGCGTGCACGACGACGCCGGGGTGCGCGCGCCGGAACTCCGCGAGCAGGGCCGCGACGTCGAAGCGGGCCAGGTGGTTCATCATGCCGAGGCTCACCGTGCCGACGATCTGCCCGCGCGTCGCGGCGACGGCAGCCCGGGCGGCGTCGAGGGCGGCGAGGACGTCCCGCGCCCGGGGCAGCAGGGCCTCGCCCTCCGGGGTGAGCGCGATGCGCCGTCCGCGGACGAACAGCGCGCAACCGAGCTCGCGCTCGAGCTGCTTGACGGCGGCCGACGCCGCGGACTGGACCACCCGCGCGCGCTGCGCCCCGGAGGTGAAGCTACCCGTCTCGGCGATCGCGACGAAGTACTGGAGCTGGTGCGGCTGCATGGTCCCAGTATCGCTCATCCATCGCTGGTCGCGATAGCACCGTTCGCCACGATTCGTTGGACTTGATTGCACGGTCGACGCATCATCGAAAACGTGACACTCTCCACCACCCTTCGGCCGTCCGGTGCGCCGGACCAGCCACAGACCGGGACCTCCGCGCTGCGCCGGCCTCGGCGCCACGCCCGCGGCTTCTGGATCGTCGCCGCGCTCTTCGCCGTCACGATGGCCTTCGCGGGCGCGCCTGCGCCCCTGTACGTCCTCTACCAGGAGCGCGAGGGGTTCGGCTCCCTCGCCGTCACCCTCGTGTTCGCCGCGTACACGGTCGGCGTCGCCGCAGCCCTGTTCCTCGCCGGACACCTGTCGGACCGCTTCGGCCGCCTGCGCCTCATCCTGCCCGCCGTGCTGCTCAACGTGCTCGCGGGCCTCGTCTTCATCAGCTCCACCGAGCTCGGCGCGCTGCTCGTCGCACGCGTGGTGTCCGGGCTCGGCATCGGGCTGCTCACCGCGACCGCCACCGCCCACCTCACCGAGCTGCACGCGGCCGGGCGCACGGCGGCGGGCAAGCCGGCCAGCAGGCACGCCGAGACCATCTCGACGGCGGCGAACCTCGGCGGCATCGGCGCGGGCCCCCTCGTGGCGGGCGTCCTGGCCGACGTCGCGCCCGCACCGCTGCACACGCCCTACGTGGTGTTCCTGTTCCTCCTCGTGCTGGGCCTGCTCCTCGTGGCGTTCGTGCCCGAGACCGTCGACACCGTCGACGAGCCCTGGCGCTACCGGCCGCAGCGCGTCGCGGTGCCGGCCGCCGCACGCGGTCCGTACGTGGGCGCCCTCGTCGCAGCCTTCGTCAGCTTCGCGATGTTCGGGCTGTTCACGTCGCTCGCGCCGTCGTTCCTGGCCCACGACCTGCACGTCACGTCGCACGGCGTGGCCGGGGTCGTCTCCTTCACGGTGTTCGGCGCGGCCGCCGTGGCCCAGATCGTCACCGGCCGGCGTGGCGTGCGGACGCAGCACGTGCTCGGCGTGACGTTCCTGACGGCGGGGCTCGTCCTCATCGTCAGCGCGATGATCGCCTCCGTCTTCCCCGTGCTCGTCGTCGGTGGCGTCGTCACCGGTGCGGGAGCGGGCACCCTGTTCAAGGCCGGGGTCGGCACGGTGGTCTCCGTCACCGCCGGCGGTTCGCGTGCCGAGGCCCTCGCCGGCCTGTTCCTCTCGGCCTACGCCGGCATGTCCCTGCCGGTGGTCCTGCTCGCGATCCTGCTGCGGGTCATGTCGACCGGCACCGCGGTGCTGGTCTTCGGCACGCTCATGCTGGTGCTGCTCGCGGCGGCATCGTTCCTGCTGCGCTCGGGCAGCCGGGACCGAACCTGACCTGCCCGACCAGATCCGCTGGGCGGCGCGTGGCGCGAGCCGCGCGCCGCCCGCCCGTCACGCCGTCGCCTGCTCCCCCGCGAGCTCGACGGCGATCTCCTCGACCAGGTCGTACCCCTCCTGCATCCCGGCCTCCATGCCGCTGGCGATGATCATGTCGCGGACCTCCTTGCTCGAGACCACCGTCCGCACCGTGAGCGTCGTGCGGCCGTCGTGCTCGGCGAGGGTGTAGTGGTTGAGGCTCGGGTCGGAGTCGCCGTCAGGCATGCCCTCGAAGACCTCCGTGTGCGTCATCCGCTCCGGTGCCTCGATCTCGCGGTACTCGCCGTGGAAGGCGACCTCGTCGCCGTCGTTCGTCGCCATGACGTACCGCCAGGAGCCGCCCACCCGCAGGTCGACGGTCGCCGAGGTCACCGTCCCCTGCCGCCCCGCCCACCACCGCTCGATGAGCGCGGGCTCGGTGAGCACGCGCCACACGAGGTGCCGCGGGGCGTTGAACTCGCGGGTCACCAGGATCTCGGTGTCGCTCGGCAGCGTCAGGACGGCGCTGCCCTTGGTCGTCGTGGTCATGTCAGTCTCCTTCGTCCGGTCCTGCTTGCGCTTCCGCCTGCGTGAGCTCGTCCAGCACGTCGTCGACCAGGTCGAACCGCTCGTTCCAGAGGCGCTCGTAGCGAGAGACCCAGGCATGCACCGCCCGCAGCGGCGCACCGTTCACCCGGTAGAGACGGCGGCGCCCGTCGTCGCGCACGTCCACCAGCCCCACCTCCCGCAGCACCCGCAGATGCTTGGACACCTGCGGCTGAGCGAGCCCGAGCAGCTCGACGAGGTCGCCCACCGCGAGCTCGCCGCCCGCCAGGGCGTCGAGGATCTCGCGCCGGCGCGGCTCCGCCACCGCATTGAACGCGTCGGTCGTGGTCGCTGCTCGTGCCATGGCTCAAACATATACCTATATCGGCATGCGTCAACCCTGGCGTGGCCGGAGACTCTTCACCCCTGAGTTCACCCGCGTCGGACCGTGCCACACGCGACGCCAGGCATAGCGTGGACGCCGATCCGGAGCAATCAACGAGGAGACGCTCATGGGAGAGACGACGGCGACCCGTACGACACCGAAATGGGAGACGGTCGCGCGCGAGCGTCTCAAGACGTCACTGCGACGCTTCGCGAAACCGCTGGCCGAACTGGTCGCGAGAGACGCCAACGAGGGCGACACACGACTGCTCGTTACCGATGTCCTCTGCGAAGCGCTCGGGTTCGACAAGTACGCCGACCTGTCCACCGAGTACGCCGTCAAGGGGGAGTTCGCGGACTACGGCCTCCGCATCGACCAGCAGCTCGTCGCATTCGTGGAGGTCAAGCGTGCCGCGACGAAACTCGGTCAGCGCCACCTCCGCCAGGTGGAGATGTATGCGGTGAACGAGGGCGTGGAATGGCTGATCTTGACGAACGGCTCCAGCTGGGAGGTCTACCGGCTCATTCCCGGCCTGCCGGTCACGATCGACCTGGTGCTCTCCGTGGACCTGCTCGGCGAGGGCACGCTCAACAAGAAGGTCGACGAGCTCTTCTACCTCACGCGGGAATCACTCAAGCGCGGTCAGATCGAGGAGCGATGGAAGGCAGCCGCGTCCACTGCACCAGAGTCGCTGGCGCAGGTGCTCGTCTCCGACGCCGTTCTCACCGAGGCCGCGAGGGAGCTCCGACGACGAACGGGACACCGGGTCGACGCCGCCGACCTCGGCCGGCTCGTCCGGGACACCGTGCTCCGCGCGGAGCTCGCGAGGTAGACGGGCGACATCGATCGCGATCGTCTTCGGACCCGACGTTTCTTGGCTTTGCGGGCCCGCAAAGCCAAGAAACGTCGGGTTCAGAGACGATCTGCGGCGGCCGTCGACGCGCGGGCCATGAGCTGCTGCGACACCACCCGGCGGCGGGGGCGGGACGCGCGCGGGAGCAGGGCCAGCTCCAGCGCCTGGCGGCCCATCTGCCTCATCGGCAGCCGCACCGTGGTGAGCGCGGGCGAGAGGTGCCCCGCCACGGTGACGTCGTCGAACCCGGTCACCGAGACCCTGCCCGGCACGGCGACGCCCCGTTCGCCCAGCACCGACAGGACGCCGACCGCCATGTCGTCGTTGAGCGCGAGGACCGCGGTCAGGTCGGGGTGCTCGTCCAGCAGACGTCGCGCGGCCCCCTTGCCGCCCTCGAGCGTGAACTCGGTCTCGACCAGGGGCAGGTCGGTGAGCCGCAGGCCGTGGGCCGCGAGCGCGGCGGACACGCCGGCCAGACGGTCGGCCATCGTGGTCAGCCGGAGGGAGCCCGCCGCGACGCCGATGCGCCGGTGCCCGAGCGCGAGCAGGTGCTCGGCGACCGCCCGGCCGCCCGCGGTGTTGGCGGGGACGACGGCGTCGACGCCGAGCCGTGGGTGCCGGCCGATGACGGCGACCCGCCCGCCACCGCGCTCGAAGGCGTGCACCTCGTCCCTCATCCGCTCCTGGACCTCCCGGTCGAGGTGCCCGGAACCGGCGACGACGACGATCCCGACGCCTGCGTTGACCAGCGCCCGCACCTGCGCCACCTCCGCGAAGGGGTCGCGGCCGGTGTGGCAGATCTGCACCATGCGGTCGTGCGCACCGGCCACCTCGAGCACGCCGCTCGCGATCTCGGCGAAGTACGGGTCCCCGATCTCGTGCACCACGAGGCCGACGCCGGGACTCGCACCGCTGGCCAGCGACCGGGCGTGCACGTTGGCGACGTACCCGAGCCTCGCGGCGACGGCGCGGACGCGCTCGGCCATCTCCACGGAGACTCCCGCCGCCCCGGACAGAGCACGGGAGGCCGTCGCGATGGACACGCCGGCCTGGTCGGCGACGTCGACCAGACGCAGCCCGGAGGTGTGCTTTCGCATAGGTCTCCTCACCATCGGTCGGTGCGCGGACGCCGCTGGGCTCTTGTCACCCGGCGTCGCGGTTCCTAGAGTGCCGTAAGCGGTTGCGAAAGCGCTTGCCACGACGACGTGGACGAGCGACCCGTCCGAGGGAGAACCGTCATGTCGCCACGAAGCTCGCTGCGTACGTCTCTCACCGGTGCCGGACAGGTCGTGCTCGGCCTGGCGATCCTCGCCGCGCTGCTCGCAGGCCTGGACCTGGCGCCCGCTACCCCGCCGTCGGCGGGCTCCGCCGACCCGCGACCGGGCCCGCACACCGACCCGTACACCGACGGTGTCGCCGACTACGGCGTCTGCCGCGGCACCGACCCCTCCTGCTACAACGACTGGGACCTGCCCCGCGAGGACGACGGCCGCGTGCGCGTGCTCGTGCTCACCGCGACCGGCTCGTCGCGGCACGCCCACCTCGGGCCGCTGCTCCCCCCGGGCATGAACCCGCCGCTCACCGAGGAGCACGTCGCGCAGAACGCCGTGGTCCGCTGGGGACGGGAGCACGGCTTCGAGGTGGACTGGACCGAGGACGTGCGCGAGCTCGACTCCCCCGGACGGCTCGCGCCGTACGACGCCGTCGTCTTCCTCAGCACCTCCCGCACCATGCTCGACGACGCGGCCCAGACGTCGTTGCTGCAGTACGTCCGCTCGGGCGGCGGTTTCGTGGCGATCCACAACACGCTGGGCGCGATGTACCACTGGCCGTGGTTCCAGGGACTGCTCGGCGGGACGCACTTCTACGACCACGGCCCCCACCGCGACGGCCAGGTGGTCACGACGGACCGCCGTGACACCTCGACGCGGGAGCTGCCGCGTCGCTGGGACTTCCGCGACGAGTGGTACCACCTCGAGCCGTTCCCCACGCGGGTGCGGTTCCTCGCCGAGGTCGACACCCGGACGATCGGCTCCGGCCCGGGCTTCAACGGGCATCCCGGCCACCCCGGCGAGCACCCGGTGTCGTGGTGCCAGTACTACGACGGCGGTCGCGCGTGGGTGACGTCGCTCGGCCACGACCCCGAGGCCTGGTCGGAGGACTCCGCGCTGCCCGGCGCCGACGCGTTCGAGCGGCACGTGGTGGGCGGCATCCTCGGTGCGGCCGGCGAGCGGCCGTTCTGCCGATGACCCGTGGGCGTGCCTCCCGCGCCCTGCCCCTTCTGCGATGCCGTCGGGCTCCCGGACACAGGCTCGGGGCGCCTGTCACCCGGGTGAAGTCATGGGTTCCGGTATCCGTTAATGGCACCTCGGCCTCCAGACTGGTGGGGCGGGCAGGGCCCACCTCACCCGGAGCACGACCGACCCGAAGGAAGACCATGAACACCTCCCCCCTACATCGGACAACGCGGCCTCGCCGACGCCTCACGGCCCTGCTGGCCGGCGCGCTCGCCCTCAGCGGCGCGGCCTCGCTGGCCCTTGCGGCCCCGGCGAGCGCCGCCGCGTGGGAGGACGACCTCGTCGTCCGCGACACGTACTACGTACCGGCACAGGATCGCTACGTCGAGGCTCGGTGCCGCGTGGACGTCTCCAAGATCGCAGCGAAGAACCTCCCCGGCCACGTGACGGTCAAGGGCAAGGTGCGCTGCAACCACAAGCTCCTGGCGGGTGGCGAGGTCGGTTTCAGCCTGGGCAGCCACGACGGTACCGCCGGGTACTACTGGGCCGACCTGCGGCGCATCCGCACCGGCAGCAATCCCGACAAGAACGCCACGTTCTCCGAGCGGGTCTACGTGGGTCCCTACGACTACGTCGCCGTGGGCGGGTCAGGCACCTGGGCGGTACGCGACCTCGAGCTCGACGTCGAGGTCCGCACCGTCGACCGGTCGCGGACGTGGCTGTACGACTGGCGCACCCGGACGGTGGAGACGTTCCGCGCGTACTGAGCCGGCCTCGGGCGGTGCCGGTTTGCGCCGGCCGCCCGGGAGGGAGCAATATATTGCATGCCCATCCCCCAGGACGCCCCCGCCATCGACCGCCGGCTGCTCCGTGACGACGTCTACCACCGCCTGCGCGACGCGATCGTCGACGGCACGCTCGCGCCCGGGGAGCAGCTGCGGGACCTCGACCTCGCCGCGTGGCTCGGTGTGAGCCGCACGCCCGTGCGCGAGGCGCTGCTCCGGCTCGCGGAGGCCGGCCTGGTCGCGGCGCAGCCGGGGCGGTCGACCGTGGTCAGCTCACTGTCCGAACGCGCGGTCCGCGAGGCGCGCGACGTCGTGGCAGCGATGCACCGGCTCGCGGTGCGGGAGTCGGTCGGCAACCTGTCCGCCGAGAACCTCGATGCGATGCGTGCGGCCAACACCCGCTTCCGCGAGGCGATCGCAGCGGGCGACACCGAGGCCGCCCTGGCCGCGGACGACGAGCTGCACGACGTCTGCGTCCGGGTCGCGGCCAATGCGGCACTGGCCGCGGTGCTCGACCAGTACACGCCGGTGCTGCGGCGCGCCGAGCGGCTCCAGTTCTCGTCCGTCGCGGGGCCCGCGTCGGCCGACCGGCACGACGAGCTCATCGCCGCGCTCGCCGCCCGGGACGCCGAGCGGGCGGAGCGGATCGCCGCGACGGTGTGGACCACGCTCCCGACGCAGGACGACGCGACCGCGCGCCCCTGAGGCGCCCCTACCCCTCGGGCAGCCAGCCCGGCCCCGGCACGACGGTGACGTCGTCCTGGCCGAGCTCGCGCCCGTCCTCGGCCAGGAAGGCCAGCCGCACAGGCCGGTCCGTGCCCTTCTCGACGTAGACCACCGAGGGACCGTGGCCGGACGGGCGGTGCTCGTCGCCCCAGGCGATGAAGGCGGCGAGCACGGGCTGGAGCTGCCACCCGGCGTCGGTGAGCACGTACTCGTCGCGCTGCCGCTTGCCCGCGTCCCGATAGGGCCTGCGCTCCAGCACGCCGCCCGCGACGAGCGTCTCGAGGCGCGCGGTCAGCACGTCGGGCGCGATGCCGAGCCGCGCGCGGAAGTCGGCGAACCGGGTGACGCCGAGCACAGCCTCGCGCACCACGAGCAGGGCCCACTTCTCCCCCAGGATCTGCAGGCTGCGCGCGATGGAGCACCGGTCGTTGCGTTCGCGGGGCGTGACGTCCATGCGTCCATCCTACCGGCCTGGGTTGCCTTTTCCAACCGAGAGGGTCTACGTTGGAGTTTCCAATTCAGCTGGGGTCCGCGGACCCCGCACAGGAAGCGAGAACGACCGATGACTGACCTGCGCAACGCCGTCGTCCTGGTCACGGGCGCGAACGGCGGCCTGGGCCGCCTCTTCGTGACCGAGGCCCTGTCCCGGGGCGCGACCAAGGTCTACGCCACCGCCCGCACGCCCCGCACGTGGGACGACGAGCGCGTGGTGCCCCTGGCGCTCGACATCACCTCGACCGAGTCGATCGCCGCGGCCGCCGAGCAGGCGGGCGACGTGACCGTGCTCATCAACAACGCGGGTATCAGCGCGCCGCGCCTGCCCGTGCTGCGCACCCCGCTGGACGACGTCCGGAGGGTCTTCGAGACCAACGTGTTCGGCCAGGTCGCCATGCTGCAGGCGTTCGCCCCGGTCCTGGCGCGCAACGGCGGTGGTGCCGTCATCGACGTGCACTCCTCGCTGAGCTGGCTCGCCATGGGCACCTACTCCGCGACCAAGGCCGCGTTCTGGTCCTTCACCAACGCGCTGCGTCTGGAGCTGCTCGAGCAGGGCACCCAGGTGGTCGGCGCGCACCTCGGGTACACGGACACGCCCATGACCGCGGCCCTCGACGTGCCCAAGGAGGACCCGCGCGACATCGTCGAGGCGATCTACACCGGCCTCGAGGCCGGCGAGCTGGAGGTGCTCGCCGACGACACGAGTCGTGAGGTCAAGCAGGCGCTGGCGGAGCCGCTCCCCGTGCTCTACCCGGCCCTGGCCCGCTGACGTCGGCGGGGGGGCGCCGGCGTCAGCCGTCGGCGACCCCCGCCACCGCCTTGGTGCGCGACCGGCCCGAGGCGTCCTTGAGCACCACGTACTTCATGTCGACGTGCGGCTCCAGGGCGCTGTACTTGTCGTTCGGCGCACCGATGACGAGCTGGAAGCCCAGCCCCCGCCAGGCGCCGACCGCGCGCCCGGTGAACCGGGCATCGGCCTTGATGAGCGCCTCGTCGAGGAACACCGGCGCGTACCGCGGGCGCTCCGCCCCGGCGTCGCCGAGCTGGTAGCGCAGCGCCGCGCCCACGATGAACGCGACCAGCTCCTGCGACTCGCCGCCCGACTTCTCGCCGATCCCGTCGTAGTGCGCCACGTGGTTGCCGTCCAGGTCGACCTTCTCGGCGCTGAGCCGCACGTGCCTGCGCACGTCCACCAGGTCGGCGAAGTCGGGCGCGGTGCGCCGGATGCGGTCCACCAGCCGGGCCGTGCGCAGGTAGCGGCGCTCGCGCTCCGCGTCGGTCGCCTCCTGGTCGAGCGCGTCGCGCAGCGCACGCAGCTCCTTGCGGAACGCGCCGACGACGGCGGACTGGTTGTCCCGCGCGTCGATCCGCAGCCGATGCTCGTCGTCGGCGAACGGCAGGTCCGCCAGGATCTCGTTGACCGGACCGATGCGCTCCTTGATCTCGCGCACCGCACCGGCCAGCGCGCTGTGCAGGTCGGCGAGGTCGTTGCCCGACAGCCGCAGCAGGCTGTCGCGCCACTGCGCCTCGAGCTCGTGCAGCCCGTGCGTCTCCAGGTCGGTCAGGATCCGTTCGTAGTCGGCGTAGGACTCCTCGGGGTCGGTGCCGAGGTTCGGGTCGTGCCAGCGCTCCGTGAACGTCTCGAACGTGCGGCGCAGCGCGTCCCGCGCGGTGACCTGGGCGGTCTGCGCGGCCTCGCGGTCGGCCCGCAGCCGCTCGGTGGCCTGACGCAGCGCGCCGTCGAACGCGGCGAGCGCCGCGCCGGCGTCCTGCTCGGCGCCCGCGGCGTCGTCCGGCCCGTCGGCCGGAGCGCCGTGCGTGCCGTCGAACAGCCCGTCCAGGTACGCGCGCTGGTCGGCGGTGAGACCCGCTCCGTCGGCGTCGTCGAGCGCCTGCTGTGCGGCGTCGACGTCGTCGGTCACCGCGGTCCAGCGCTGCTCCAGGTCCTCGGCCTGCGCGCGCGTGCGGCCCAGGTCCTGGTTGAGCCGGTCGATCCGGCGCTCGAGGTCGCGCGCCTGGTCCCGCAGCCGGGTGACCTCGGGGTTGCCCGCGGTGACCTCCTCGATGACGGCGGTCCACCGCGCGCGCTCTGCCTCGACCGCGTCGACGTCGACCTGGTCCCAGGTCAGGGCCGCGACCGTGCGGGCGGCGTCGAGCTCGTCGTCGTGGCGGTTGAGCCTCGCCTCGGCCTCCTCGACCTGCCGCTCGGCGTCCGCCAGCCGCTGCCGGACGCCGTCGATGCGCTCGTCGAGCTCCGCGAGCACGCGGCCGTTGGTGAAGCCGAGCACGTTGCCGCGCAGCGTGCCGCCGTGGGCGCCGCGGTGCCCCTCGGACTGCTGCCCGGAGCGCGTCAGCGCCATCGGGTGCTGGCCGAGCTGGCCCGGCGTGTCCACACAGACGTACGCGAAGCGCTGCGCGAGCTCGTGCCTGAGCCAGCCCGCGAACGGCCCGCTGCGCACGTCCAGGCGCCCGGGCAGGGTGCGCGGGTCCAGCCGGACGTCCTCGCGCAGGTGCACCGGCACGCCCTCGAACCGGACGCGCGAGCCCGTCGGCACGCCGTCGATCGCCGTCCGGAACGCACGCAGCCGGGAGGCGTCGATGAGCATCTTGGTCGCGAAGCCGCCGAGCGCGAGGTTGAACGCGCCGCGCCAGGGCTCGAACTCCGTGCGCACCTCGAGCAGCTCGCCCACGAACGGCAGGTCCTCGGGCGTCAGACCTGCCGCCTCGGCGAGCGCCGCGCGCGCCCGGTGCAGGTGGTCGGGGATGTTGCCGCGGCGTTCGGCCGCCGCCGTGCGCTCGGCCTCGAGCTCCGCCAGCTCGGCGCGCGCGGCGGTGCGTGCCGACATCGCGTCGCCGAACGCGCCCCGCGCGGCCGCCTTGGCGCCCGCGTCGTCCAGGGCGGCCCGGGCGCGTGCCGCGACGGCCGTGAACTCCGCTTCCGTCGCGGCCTGCGCGCCCAGCACCGCGAGGGCGGTGTCGAGGCGCTGCCGCGTGCGGCCGACGTCGGTCAGACGGGCGCGCACGGCGGTCAGCTCGCGCTGCGCGGTCGCGAGCCGGTCGCCGCCCGAGGAGCGCAGCGTCTCCTGCACCCCGTCGAGCTCGGCCTTGGCCGCCGTGATCCGCGCCGCCGTCTCGGTCGCACGCGTCTGGGCCTCCCGGTGCGCGGCCTGCAGGTCGTGCTCGACGGCGCGCAGGAGCCCCAGCCGCCGCTCGGCGCACCACAGCGCCGCGGGCGACGCGGCGTCGGCGAAGGAGCCGACCTGGTCGATGACCCGCAGACGCTCGCGCGAGCGGCCCAGGGCGGTGTGGTGCTCCCGGATCGGCGCGAGCGCGCCCACCTGCTGGCGGGCCGTGACCATCTGCTCGCGCGTGCCGGCGAGCTCGTCGAAGTGCTCGACCACCTCGTCGGCCTTGACGAGCGTCTCGGGCTCCTCCAGCACCATCGCCTTGTACAGCGCGTCGACGGTGGTGATCTGCTGACCGGCCTGGATGCGGCCGAGCAGCGCGACGGCCTTGTTGCCGTCGCCCGACGCGCCGATGCCGAGCGTGGAGTGCAGGCGCGCGGTGAGCTCACGGTCGGTGTCGAAGGACGCGAGCCCCGCCGCGGCGACGGCGGGCCGGGCGAACCGCTGGGCGGCCGCGCGCTCGAGCTCGCGCAGGTCGAACGGGCCGTCGCAGGTGGCGCGCAGCGCGGCGACCTCCTCGAGCGTGCGTGCGGCCGCGGGCACGTACCAGGCGCGCACCGCGGTGAACTCGGTACCCGACTGGTCGGCCCACGTCATCGCGATCGCCGTCCACGTGTCCCGCCCGTCGCCGCGCAGCACGCGCTGCCGCGTGCCGTCGTCGGTGCGGGACTCGTCGATCTTGCCGCGCGCGTAGGACAGGATGTTGCGCTGGTCCCTGCCGCGCGGCCGCCCGACGACGCTGCCGTTCGACGCACCGTTGAACGGCGTGGTGTGCGGCATGAGGAGCGCGATGTAGGCGTCCATGAGCGTGGACTTGCCCGACCCCGACCCGCCGGACAGCAGCGTCGCCGTCGGCGCGAGGCGTACGCGGTGGTGGCCGTCGTAGCCGCCCCAGTTGACGAGCTGCAGGTCGCGCGCGACCCACTGCTGGCCCGTCGAGGCCGCGGGGATCATCCCGAACAGGGTGTCGACCATCGTCATCGGGCGGCCTCCTCGGTCGCGTCGTTCTGCTCGCGCAGCCACTCCCGCAGCTCCACGAGCCGCTCGTTGCTCAGCACGATCTCGACCAGTGGCGTGACGCGGTAGCGCCCCTCGGACTCCTCCTCGATGACGCCCTCCTTCTCCAGGCGCCGCACGGCGTTGCGGATCTCGGTCTGACGGGTCGCGAGGTTCCTGTCGTCGGGCTCGAAGAAGGTGAGCACGCTCTGCTCGACCTCCTCGACGTCGACGCGGGCGGACGACTCCCCGGCACCGCGCTCCCGCTGGAACACGGTGCGCAGGTGCACGAGCACGAGCGTCTCGGCACGCGTGTAGGGGTCGTCCTTGAGCAGGATCGGCACGTCGGACTCGGCCGAGCGCACCTGCCGCTTGTACGCGATGCCGCGGTCGTGGTCCACCACGAGGTGCACGTACAGGTCGTGCAGGCGCGACTCGATGACCTGCTGGTTCTCCAGCAGCGTGCGCCACTGCGCGCGGTTGCGCTCGGCCACGAGGAACCGGCGCTGCAGCAGGCGGACCAGCACCCGGCGCACCGGGGCGTCCAGCGTCCCGGTGTCCCCCGGGAACTGCCCCGCCTCGTCCTCCTCCATCGGGACCGGCGCGACGAACCCCTCGGCCGGCGCCTGCTCCTCGACGACGGTCTCACTCATCGGTCGTGCCCTCACCTTCCATGCTGCTCTCCCCGCCCACGGCCACCCGCACCCCGCCGAACGCGAACCGCCTGCGCGACCCGTCGGGCCGCACCGCCTCGACGACGGACACCTCGTCCGTCTCGGTCATGCCCTCCTGGTGCGCGATCTCCAGCAGCCCCAGCAGGTCGACGGGCCGCCGGATCCGCGCGGGCGCCGCCTCGAACGCCGTCGCGAGGTCCGCCGCCCCGCCCGCCGCGCGAGCCGCGAGGTGCTCCCGCAGCTCGGCGTAGTGCGGGCCGCCCCACTCGCGTGCGCCGTCCTCCGGCTCGTCGTCCGCGTCGTCGGCCCACGACCGCAGCGGCGCGGGCGGCTGCGGCGGGCGCAGGTCGCTCGTCGACTGCCGCAGGTGCGCGACGTCGGCGACCGGCAGCCGCCGCAGCGGCACGACCTCCTGGCTGCGGCGCGTGCCCGGCACCCACGCCTGCAGGCCCGTCATCACCTCGCGCAGCAGCTCGTCGACCTGCCGGTCCCGCAGCGGGTCGTGGTTGCGCACCTGCGTCGTGATGACGTGCGACGCCTGCCGCTGCGCCTTGATCACCTCGGCCACGCCCTGCTCGATGCGCCGCCCGATGTCGCGCAGCTCGGCCCGCTGCGGCGCGGGGAGCCGGCCGGTGAACCGGTGCCGCAGCACGGTGTCGAGCTGCACCGACAGCTCGTCGATCCGCTCGGGGTCGCCGATGAGCCGCAGCGCGCCCGCGAAGGCGCGGCCCTCGGGCGTCGCGGTCATCACCTGCTCGCCGCGCTCGAGGTACTCGCGCAGCACGTCGCCCGACGGGCGCTCGTCCTGGCGCAGCGCCGCGACGACGTCGCGCTGCATGGCCCGGATCGACTCCGCGACGCGCGCGAAGTCCGCCGGCAGCTCGCGCACGAGGTGCAGCACGTTCTCGGCCTCCTCGAGCAGCTCGTCCTCGTCGACCTCGTCGACCACGCCGGTGCGCTGCAGCCGCGTCAGCTCGGCCTGCAGCCGCTTGATCTGGGTGTCGAGCCGTGCCATGCGCACCAGCACGTCCGGGTCGGCGTCCTGCGCCAGCCGCTCGACGGCGTCCAGCAGCGTGCGCACGCGCGACTGCGACACGCGCGCTCGCACCCCGCCGGCGCGCCCGGCGACCTCCAGCGCCCCGACGGCGTGCGCGGACAGCTGGTACACCTCGACGTCGCCGTCGACGATCTGCCGCTTCAGCCACCCGACGTCGGCCCACTGCCGGCACAGCTCGCGCGCGCTGCCCAGCGGGATCGCGCGCGTGCCGTCGGCGTGCAGCTCGTGACCTGCTGCCCTGAGCTGGTCGAGCGCGTCACCGATCTCGGTGTGCGCCTCGGCGACGGGGACGGTGGGCCGCTCGGGCGTGAACACGAGCGACAGCAGCGACACCACGAGCGGCGCGTACCTGCGGTGCAGCAGGTCGAGCATCGGCTCCTGGAAGGCGCGGAGCGCGCCGAGGTAAGCACCCTCTGCACGTGTGATCATCGCCGCTCAGGGTACGTGCCGCCGCCGACATCCACGCGCCCGTCGTCCACAGGGCCCCTCGGGGGGGGAGGTCAGACCGGCAGCAGCCGGTCCGCGAGCGAGCGCGCCGTCGCCTCGAGCGTGCGCACGTCCATGCCCGTGCGCCCCAGGTAGGTCACGCCCTGCTGGGCGGCGAGCAGCGCCCGGGCGGTCTCCTCCGGGTCGGCGGACGCCGGCACGTCGCCCTCCTCCTGGGCGCGTGCCACGGCCTGCGCCAGCACCTGCGTGATGCCCGCGTAGGTCCTGCGGGCCTCCTCCGCGACGACCGGGTCGGTCGCGGCGAGCTCTGTCGTCGTGTTGGCGAGCAGGCAGCCTCGCCGGGCGGCCGCCCCGTCCGGGTCGCCGACCGGCGACACGACGAAGGAGCGCAGCGCCTCGACGGCGCGCGGCGCCTCCTCGACCGACAGGCGCACCCCGCGGTCGACCGCGTCGGTGTAGCGGCGCAGCACGCGCAGGAAGAGCTCGTGCTTGTCCCCGAACGCGGCGTACAGGCTGCCCTTGCCCAGACCGCTGACGCGCATCAGGTCCTGGAGCGAGGTGCCCGCGTACCCCGCGTCCCAGAACTGCTCGCAGACCGCGTGCAGCACCGCGTCCTCGTCGAACTGTCTCGGTCGTGCCATGGCCTCAGCCTAGCCATTCTTGACCGCCCGGTCCAGCACGCGTGGTGGCGGCGCGGTGCCGCACTACCCCGGAGCGCCACCGGCGGAGACGCGCGCGAGACGGACGCGCGCGCTCCCGTCGGTGAGCGTGCCGACGTCGTCGACCCACTGCTCCAGGCCCCCGCGGTGCGGCAGGGCGCGCACGGCCGGGTCGACGACCGCGGAGCGCAGCACCCCCGGCACGTCGCGCAGCCCGGTGAAGGGGCGGTCGTGGAACGGACCGCACGCCGGACCGTCCAGCGCGGGCAGGCCGACCGACCGCTGCCGCTCGTGCAGCGCGTCGCACGCCGCGCGCAGCGCCGCGTCCCGCTCCTGCCACGTCCCGGCAGCCAGGGCGCGCTCCAGGTGACCGGCCGCGGAGGCCGCGACGGGCAGCCGCGCGAACAGCGTGCCCGCCCACTTGGGGTACGGCGGCCAGCGCCGCTCGACGAGGAAGCCGAGCCGGACCAGCGTCGTGACCAGGCGCCCGGCGATCAGCCGCGAGCCGAGGTCGTCGCCGCGCTGCCCGGTGCGGCCCACGAACGGCAGCTCCTGCTCGATCCGCGCCCAGTCGGCGGCCAGCACGTGCAGCCACAGGTCGTGCGGGTACCAGGCGAGCCGCTCGCGCAGCGCGGTGATCTCCCCCGGCCCGTCCTCGAAGACGGGACCGGCCGTCACCTCGAGCGCGGCCTGCCCGGTCAGCGAGAGCCAGTCCGCGGGCGCGAGCCCCGCGCCGACGTCGAGCCCGGTGCGCGCCGTCACCAGGCCCGCCGGCGTGGTCACCTCGACCCGGTGGCGGACGGTCGGGTCCCACGTCATCGGGAACGCCGTCGGCCGACCGTGGTACGACCGGGGCAGGTGCGCGGCGAGCGCCGCGTCCACGCGGGCGACGTGCGCGTCCGGGACGAGGAGGGTGAGGCGCAGCCCCCAGTCGTGGTCGCGCGAGGTGGCGTCGTCGAGGCCGAGCACGTCCGACCCGGTCCCCAGCCGCCCGGCCGCGCGCGGGACGCCGGGCAGCTCGCGGTCCAGCAGGGGCCGCACCACGTCGGTCCAGTACGCGCGGGCGAGCTCGGAGCCGTTCACGGCGCCCAACCTAGGAGCGGCGCCGGGCACGGTCCAGCGGAAAACGGCGGACGTCAGTGCACGTCCGCCGTCACCAGCCGCGCGGTGAGGCAGGTCCAGCCGCCGACGTAGACGCGGTCGCCGTCGGACAGCCAGCGCCGCTCGCCCGGCCGCAGCGGCTGGGTGGGCAGGTCCTCGCCGCGCGCGGCGACGTACGTGCCGTTCGCGGAGCCGAGGTCGATCACGCTCCAGCCGCCCTCGACCCAGGCGATCTCGCAGTGCCTGCGCGAGACGCCGGTGTCCTCGCACACGATGTCCGGGACGACGCCGCGGCTGCGCGAGGCGCGCCCGACCACCACGCGCTGCCCGGTGAGCGGCACCACGGTGTCGGCCGAGCCGGTCGGGGCGTGCGCGTCGGACGGCACCTGGTCCGCCGACCACTGGTAGTCGGACCGCACCTCCAGCGCCCAGGCGGCGGGCGGCACGTCCTGCGCCGGCAGCGGCCTGACGGCCGGCAGCACGACCTTGGGCATCGTGATCGAGTCGTCGACACGCGGCGCCGCACCGACCCGGACCGCGAGCAGCGGCACGTGCTCCTGCACGACGGCGGGCAGCGTCGCGAGCATCCGGGCCAGGTGCAGGGAGCCGTCGAGCGGGCTGCCCGCGGTGGGCTGCACGCGCACGTCGTCGCGCTTCTCCAGGAGGCGCTGCAGCACCATCGAGCGGAACGCGGGCGCGTTGCCCAGGAGCCGGCCGGTGGTGGCGGCGACCGGTTCGACGCCGGGGTGGTTGAGCACGGCGCACAGCCCGTCCGCGAGCGACCGGGCGGCCTCGTCGAGGATCTCGCGGCACGCGAGGTCGCCGTGCCCGGCGGCGCGGATGACGTGCGGCGCGAACCCGGCGAACTGCGAGACGTCCGTGACGGACGCCCAGCGCTCCCGCCGCCCGAAGTGCTGCTCCGCCGCCTGCACGAGCGTCGCGGACGCGCCCATGACGCGGCCGTCCATGGCGCGGGCCGCGGCATCCAGCCCGCGCCGGCCGATCCACGCCCCTCCGCCGTTGTCCCCGACGTGCGGACCCATGCCGTCGGCGAGGTGCCAGCGGCCGACGTCGTCGCACGCCACCGCCACCGCTCCCGTGCCGACGGCGAGCGTGGCGCCGGGGCCCGCGCCGAGGGCGCCGAGGTGCGCCGTCACGGCGTCGCTCGCCACGGCCGTCGCGGTCGTGCGCAGCTCCTCGGCGAGGATGTCGTGCACGTGGTTGGCGTCGAGGCTGCCCGCCTGGGTCTGGGAGCGGAAGCCGCGCATCCCCACGGCCGCTGCCGTCACGCGCGGGCGCGCACCGAACTCCGCGGCGAAGGCGCGACACAGGTCACGCACCACGTCGGGCACCGTGGAACGCCCGAGCACGACGGCGGCAGGCGGGCCGGTGACCTCGTACGACCGGGCACCCGGCGCGGCGGCGACGCGCAGGCGCGACCCGGTGCCCCCGATGTCCACCCCCGCGAACCCGACACCCGCACCCCGCTCGTCACCCTGCTCGTCACCCTGCTGGCCACCCCGCTGACCCGTCGCACTCGGCACCGGGACATATTCACCCCCGTCGCGAGAAACCGCACCTGGCGGCTGTCATGCGCTCCTCCCGTCGCGAGCCACGCCCGCGCAGGTCAGGCTGGGAGCACGTCCGTCGCACGGCGTCGAGAGGAGCCCGCATGCCGGCCGCCCGGTCCAGCACGAGCCGCCCCGAGCGCCCGGGAGCGGGACGGTGGGTGCCCGACGGCGCGGACGTCGACCGGCTCGCGAGCGCCGTGCACGGCTGCCGCGGCTGCGAGCTGTGGGCGCCCGCCACGCAGGCCGTCTTCTCGGCCGGCCCGTCCGGCGCCGCGCTGGCGCTGGTCGGTGAGCAGCCGGGCGACCGCGAGGACCGCGAGGGCGAGCCGTTCGTCGGCCCGGCCGGCCGGGTGCTGGCGGAGGCGCTCGCGGCGGCGGGCGTCGCGTCCGGCGACGTCTACCTCACCAACGCGGTCAAGCACTTCCGCTTCACCGAGCGCGGGAAGCGGCGCCTGCACCGGACGCCCGACGTCGCGCACGTGCGCGCGTGCCTCCCCTGGCTCGAGGCGGAGCTGGCGACCGTGCGGCCCCGCGTCGTGGTCGCCCTGGGGGCGACGGCGGCACGCGCCGTGCTCGGGCGGCCGGTGCGCATCGGGCAGGAGCGCGGCCGCGTGCTGGACGGCGAGCGCCACGCGGTGCTCGTCACCACCCACCCGTCGGCGCTGCT
>NZ_JABEMG010000239.1 GCF_013004695.1 Promicromonospora citrea | reverse complement strand
GGCCGACCCGGCGGCGGGGCGCTTCCAGCCGCTCTGGGCCACCCGCGCCCACCTCCTGGCCGCAGCGGGCGACACCGCGGCGGCGCGGGCGGCGGGCGAGAAGGCGGTGTCCCTCACGACCGACCCCGCGCTGCGTGCCTACCTGCGCGAGCGGGCCGCCGGCGGGTGAGACCGGGGCCGCGGCGTCACGAACTCCGGGTCCCGTCCTCCCTACCCAACGGAACGACCTTCTCGTGCGTCCTTGGTTGTCGAGGCTGCCCGCACGAGGAGCCTGGGAACGGGGAACCACCATGACGACCAGCACAGCGGTCACCGGCAACGACCTCGCCGGCATCGAGCGTGACCTGCGGCGCATGGAGCTGCTCAACCGGCGGGAGCACCAGCTCCGCACCGCCGGCCGGGCGGCGCCGGTGACGTCGTACCTCCAGCTCGCCACGCGTGCCAAGGACCGCAGGCGGTCCCCGGACGCGTGACGCCCGGCGGGCGGGGCCGCAGGTCCAGGGGGTTCGGCGGCTCCGCTCCCTCCGTGCCGCATCCTTGACGTTTCACCCAGGACATTCCACGTGCTGTTCATGACCGGCCCCGTAGGCTCCTGGGCATGAGCGGATACCCACCGTCCCTCCCGCCGGCGGACGGCCACGCCCCCGTCCCGCCTCCACCCGGGGGGTACGCGGCGCTGCCGCCGGAGGAGCAGGTGCCCCCGCCGCCCGGGCCGCCCGCGGAGCGCCGCCGCGGCCGCACGGCGCTGGTCGTCGGCGGCGTCGTCGTGCTGCTCGCCGCCGCGGCCGTCGCCGTGTGGTTCCTGTTCTTCCGCGCGCCGGGGATCCCCGACCCCGAGCCGGCCGCGGAGCAGCTCGCCGAGGCGCTGCAGGCGGGTACGCCGTCGCAGGTGCCGCTTGCGCTCGAGACGTCGGCGTCGCCCGACGAGCAGTACACGCAGGTGTTCGAGCAGCTGCGGGCCGCCGTCGGCGAGGACGCGGGGACGGTCGCGGTGAAGGCCGTGACCCCGGTCGAGGAGGGCGACGGCGGGACCGCCACGGCGACCGCGACCCTCACCTGGACCTGGCCGGTCGCCACCGACACGGCCTGGGACTACGAGACCGTCGTGCAGCTCACCTACCCGGGCCACACCGACGGTGAGCCGGGCGAGTGGCAGGCCGTCTGGAACCCGGGCGTCATGGTGCCGGGCCTCGAGGCCGGCGAGCGGCTCGCGGTCGAGCGCACCGAGCCCGTGCGCGGCGAGATCCGGACGACCGGCGGCGACACGATCGTGAGCCAGACCCCGGTGCACCGCGTCGGCATCGACAAGACCCGGCCGGGCTGGGAGACGGCGACCCAGCAGCTCGGCACCGTGCTCGAGCTCGACCAGGAGACGACCGACGACATCGAGGGCCGTGTGCAGGCAGCGGGCGAGAAGGCGTTCATCGAGGTCATCACCATCCGCGACGGCGACCCGGAGTACGACTTCGACGCCGCCATGGCGATCCCCGGCGTCGTCGGCATCCCGGACGAGCTGGCGCTGGCCCCGACCCGGGACTTCGCGCGTCCGGTGCTCGGCATCGTCGGCGAGGCGACGGCCGAGATCGTCGAGGAGTCCGAGGGCACGGTCGCGCCGGGCGACGTCGTCGGCCTCTCGGGGCTGCAGGCCGCCTACGACGAGCGGCTGCGGGGCGTCCCGGGCCTCGCCGTGACCATCGAGCCGGCCGACGGCGAGGGCGAGGGCCGCGAGGCGTTCACGATCGAGAAGCAGGACGGCGAGCCGCTCGTCGTCACCCTCGACCCCGCGGTGCAGCGCCGCGCCGAGGAGACGCTCGCGGACATCACGGACCTGGCCAGCGCCATCGTCGCGATCCGGCCGTCCACGGGCGAGGTGCTCGCCGCGGCGTCGGGCCCGGGCTCCGAGGGGCTGAACACGGCCACCCTCGGTCAGTACCCGCCGGGCTCGACGTTCAAGATCGCCACGTCGCTCGCCATGATCCGCGGGGGCGTCACGCCGGACACGCCGCTGCCGTGCGCGCCGGACGTCACCGTCGAGGGGCGTCAGTTCGGCAACGTGCCGGGCTACCCGCAGTCCGCGCTCGGGGACGCGGTGCCGTTCCGCACGATCTTCGCCAACTCGTGCAACACCGCGTTCATCGCCCAGCACGGGTCCGTCAGCCAGCAGCAGCTGCACGACGCCGCGGCGTCGCTCGGCCTGGGCGTCGAGCCGAGCGTGCTCGGCGCCGCCGGGACGACGGGCGACGTGCCCGCCGACTCGACGGGGACCGTGCACGCGGCGTCGATGATCGGCCAGGGCCAGGTGGTCGCGACCCCGCTGGCCATGGCGACGGTGGCGGCGAGCGTCGCGGCGGGGCACACCGTCTCGCCGTGGCTCGTGCAGCCCGAGAACGGGGAGGCGCCCGAGGCGCCGTCGGGCGACCTGACCGAGGACGAGGCCGCGACGCTCCGCGAGCTCATGGGCGCGGTGGTCAGCGAGGGTTCCGGCACCACGCTGCGGGACGTGCCGGGCATCGTGGGGGCCAAGACCGGGACGGCGCAGTTCGGCGACGGGTCGAAGGCGCACGTCTGGATGGTGGCGATCGCGGGCGACCTCGCCGCAGCCGTGTTCATCGAGGAGGGCGATCTCGCGTCGACCGTCGCTGCTCCCGTGATGCGGGAGTTCCTCGCCGGCGGCTGACGCCACGGGACCCCGGACACGAGAGGACCCCCGCCCACCTCGGTGGCGCGGGGGTCCTCTCGTACGGTACCGCCCGGAGCCGGGCGGATCAGCCCTTCCAGCCGGCCTCCTTGCAGGCGGTCTGGTAGTCGCCGACCGCCTTCTGCACGGCCTTCGGGCGCGCGATCGAGCCGTCGAGCGCCTGGTCGAACGGGGCCCGCACGGCCTCGAGGTGGGCGATGCTCACCTCGTCGGCCTCGCCGATGATCAGGCCGATGCCCTTGCTGACACCGCTGGCCTGGCCCGTGCGCTCCTCGTCGAGGGGAGCGGCGACGGCCGGGGCCAGGTTCCCGATGTTCTGGACCAGGGCGCCGGAGAAGAAGGCGTTGCACGTCTCGACGAGGCTGTACTTGCCCGTGCTCACGGGTGCCTCGACGGCGTCGGGCGTCGGTTCGGCCTCCTGCTGGACCTCTTCACCCGAGGGCATGAAGTCGCTGGCCATGTCCTCGAGGGCCGAGCATCCGGACAGCAGGAGCGCACAGGAGACCAGTGCGGCGGCGCCCCAGTTCTTGCTGGTGCTCACGATGTACTTCCCTCACGTCAACCGGTTCACAGGAGTGCGGTCCGTCGCACCCGCGGCGAGTCTAGCGGCACGGCCCCGCAGGAGGGCCAATCGTCCTGGTCCGTCCGGTGTGCTCCGTGCGGGACCGCACGCGCGACGGCCCGGGCCACCGCGGCGGTGGCCCGGGCCGTGCCGGCGCGTGCGCTCAGCGGCCGGCGTCGGGCG
>NZ_JABEMG010000238.1 GCF_013004695.1 Promicromonospora citrea | reverse complement strand
CTCGGCGGCGCGACGCTCGCGTTCGCGACCCGCGGCGCCGTCGCGGCGAGCGCGCGCGGCACGTCCCCGTTCAAGGTGGTCGAGGCCGCGGCGGCCGGCCTGCCCGTCGTCGCGACCGACGTGCCCGGCCAGGCCGAGGTGGTGCACGCCCTCGGCAACGGCCTCGTGGTCCCGCCCGGCGACCCCGCGGCACTCGCTCGGGCCGCTGCGCGCGTCGTCGCCGACGCCGCCCTGCGCGACAGGCTGTGCGAGCACGCCGTCGAGCGCGTGGGCGCCTACGACTGGACGGCGGGCAGCGACCGGCTCGGTGCGGCGCTCGCGGCGGCGGGACGCGCCGTCGGCAGGCCGCGGTGGGGGTTGCGCGCGCCCGTGGACAGCGACGACGAGAGAGCGGTGGTGACGCGATGAGCCAGGGGACGCCGGGCATGCGGGCCGGGGTCGGGGCGGATGCTGCGGGTGCGGACGGTGCGGGCCGTCCTGGGGCCGGGGCGCGGCGCGTGGGGCTGCTCGCCGACCTCGCGGCCAACCGGACGAGCGACGACCCGCGCCGCCCCGGGACGGCCGGTGTGCTGCCCACCGTGCTCACCCTGCGCTTCGCCGCGGCGTTCCTGTTCCGGGCGTCGGCCCTGGCCGGCGGCGTGCTGCCCGTGCTGGGCTCCGTGCTCAAGCAGGTGAACCACCTGGTCACGGGCGCGGACATCGCCTGGTCGGCGCGGATCGGGCCGGGCCTGGTCCTCTGGCACCCGACCGGTGTGGTGATCGGCTCCGGTGTGGTGATCGGCTCCGGTGCGCGGCTGCAGCAGGGCATCACCCTGGGCGCGGCCCGCTCCCGCACGGGCGAGGACGGCGACCCGGTGCTCGGCGACGACGTCTACGTCGGGGCGGGCGCCCGCGTGCTCGGTCCGGTGCGCGTCGGCGACCGCGCGCGCATCGGGGCGAACGCCGTGGTGCTCCGCGACGTCCCGGACGACGCGTCGGCGGTCGGGGTCCCGGCGCGGGTCCTGGGGTGAGGACGGGGCTGTCGGCAGTCCGGCCGGTGACCGGTGACACGGAAGCGGTGGGGCGACATGGTGCCGGGCTCGCCCCGGGAGAGTCCAGCCCGTGTGGCGTCAGCGGCGGGAGGTCGAGGGTTCCGCGGTGTGGTGACGCGCCGGTCCCTGGTCGGTGGAGTCCACCGGGTCCGCGGTGTCGGTGCTGGTCACCGGGGTTGGCTGCGCGGTGCGGGCCGGGGTGTCCGCGACCGGCGGCGTCTGCCGGAGCGGGGTCAGACGCGGGAACCGGATCCGGCCCGCTCCGGCACGGCCGGCCGCCACGGCGCCGCCATCCGTGCCCGTAGCCGAGCCCGCAGGCACGTCCGTCGGCCTCGACGCCCCCGCCGCGTCCCCGGTGCCGCCCCCCACCCCGAACCAGCGCGGACGGTCGCCACCGACCGCCGGCGCCGCGGCGTGCGACGGGCCGCGGCGGTCGCTCGCGCGTCGGCGCCGGCCGACCAGGCCACGCCGTCCCTTCGGTTCACCGTCGTCCTCGGCGTGGGGCCGGTAGTCGTAGTAGCCGGCCGAGTACGCGTCCGCCTCCCGGCCCGCCTTGTTCAGCACGACGCCGAGCACGCGGGCGCTGACCGCCGACAGGTTCGCGAGCGAGTGCCGGAGCTGCTCGCGGCGCACCTGGCCCGCACCGGCCACCATGAGCGCGCCGCTGGTCATCTTGGCGATGAGCGCGGCATCGGTCACGGGCAGGAGCGGCGGGGTGTCGATGACGACGTAGTCGTACTGCTCGCTCGTCTCCCGGATCAGCGTGGCCATGGCGCGCGAGCCCACGAGCTCGGCGGGGTTGGGCGGCACGGCGCCGGACGGGATCACGTACAGCCCCGCCGAGCCCCAGGGCTGGGCGACCTCGTCGACGGTCGCGCGCTGGATGAGCAGCGTCGTGAGCCCCACCGACCCCTCGATCCCGAGGTACCCGGCGACGGACGGCCTGCGCAGGTCGGCGTCGACGAGCAGCACCTTCGCGTCGGCGTCGGCCAGCGTGATGGCGAGGTTGATCGCGGTGGTGGTCTTCCCCTCGTCCGGGACGGAGGAGGTGACCACGATCGCCTGGGGGCCGCCGTCCAGGTCGAGGAACTGCAGGTTGGTGCGCAGCCGCCGGAACGCCTCCGAGCGGGTGTGGTACGGGCTGGCCTGCACGACCAGCGGGTGTTCCTTCGCCTCGTCGTCGAGGGAGATCGTGCCGATGACGGCGGCGTCGGTGACGGCGGACAGGTCCTCCTCCGAGCGCACGCGCGTGTCGACGAGCTCGCGCAGCACCGCGACCGCGACGCCCGCCGCGGCGCCGAGCAGGAGGCCCACGAGGATCATGACGGGGACGTTCGGGTAGCTCGCCGACCCGGGCGGCACGGCCTCGCGGACGAGCTGGAGCTGGACCGGGGAGTCGCCCACCTGCTGCGGGGTCTCGAGCTCGTCGACGCGCACGGCGAGCGACTCGGCGACGGTGTTGGCGATCCGGGCGGCGAGCGTCGGGTCGTCGTCGGTCACGGTGATGTCGATGAGCACCGTGTCGGTGACGGGCGCGGCCTGGACGCGCGAGGCGAGCTCTCCGGGCGTCGTGTCCAGCCCGAGCTCCTCGACCACGGACTGCAGCACCTGCGGGCTGCGCACCAGGTTGGCGTAGGAGACGACGCGCCGCTGCACGTACGTGGTGCCGGTGGCGAGCTCCGACGTCGACTCCGCTCCATGAAATGACACAAAGATCTGGGAGGAGGTCGTATACGCGGGCGTCCGCGTCAGCGCGAAGCCCGCGGCGAGCACAATTCCGGCAATTGCCAGAACGGTCACGGGAACCCATTGCTTACGGATGATCCTGAGGTATTCGGTCACGTTCAAAGCGTTCCCCTGACAGGCCTGCCTGCAGTTCCGTTGGTAATCTAACCGACGTTCCGACCAAGCGCGTCCGCTGGGACCATCACCCTTTTCCGGGCGAAGAAGGCACGCGACAGGGAGCTGCGCAGGTGCGAATTCTGCATGTCACGGACCGGTATTCCGGAGGCGTGGGCAGGGCCGTCGACCGCATCACCGAGCTCGTCCCCGAGGCCGAGCACCACCTGCTGTCCAGCGGGGTGGAGAGCACGGACGGCCGTGGCGCGTACGCGGGCACCGCCGCCCTGCCCGACGGCGCCGCGGCGCGCGTGCGGGCGGTGCGGGCCGCGGTCGGCGAGCTCGCGCCCGACGTCGTGCATGCCCACTCGAGCTGGGCCGGCCTCTACACGCGCGTGCTGCGGCTGCCGGTGCCCGTCGTCTACCAGCCGCACTGCTACTGGTTCGAGCGCCCCGACCTGCCCGGCCCGCTGCGCCGCGCGGTACGCGCCGCCGAGCGGTGGCTCGCGACGCACGGCTCGGTCGTCGCCGCGGTGAGCCCGCACGAGGAGCGCCTCGCG
>NZ_JABEMG010000237.1 GCF_013004695.1 Promicromonospora citrea | reverse complement strand
CTCGTGAAAACCCGGCCGGATCGCCTGTTCGCGGCGGACTTTTGCGTGGGAGGGGCGGCGCGCCGGACGACGTCCCACGGGGCGCACCCGTGGACGCCCCGGCACCAGGCGTACCGGTCCGTCCCGCGCCCCGCGCCGCCGACCTCGCCTTCCGCTCGGCGGCCGAGCCCTTCGCGGCAGCACCCTTCGCCGCACCGGTGGCCGCCGTCCCGCGCACCGGACCGGTGGACGAGGTCGTCGCCGAGCCCTTCGCTGCGCCCGGCGCGGACCCCCGCGCCCCGCCCTTCGCGGTCGACCCTCTCGGCGCGGCACCCTTCCCGGTCCCCGTGCCCGAACCGCGCGTGGACGACGCCCCGCTCGAGCCCTTCCCCCGCGGCGCGCCGGTACCGCGCGGCTCCGCCCCGGAGCGCGCACCTGTGCTGCGCGCAGGGCCCGAGGGCCGCGCCGGGCGTCGTGACGAAGGCATGCGTTGATTGTGCCGATTCGCCGGGCCAGGACCCCCGCATTGCCCCCGGCGCGCCGCCCCTCCCACGCAAAAGTCCGCCGCGAACAGGCGATCCGGCCGGGTTTTCACGAGGAATCCGTGCCGAACCGCCTGCTCGCGGCGGACCTTGGAGCAGGGGCGGGTCAGGCCTGGAAGCGCGGGAAGGCCGAGCGACCGGCGTACGTGCCGGCCTCGTCCAGGGCCTCCTCGATGCGCAGCAGCTGGTTGTACTTGTTGATGCGCTCGCCACGGGCCGGGGCGCCGGTCTTGATCTGGCCGGCGTTGGTCGCGACCGACAGGTCGGCGATCGTGGTGTCCTCGGTCTCGCCGGAACGGTGCGAGGTCATCGTGGTGAAGCCGTTGCGCTGCGCGAGCGTCACGGCGTCGAGGGTCTCGGTGAGCGTGCCGATCTGGTTGAGCTTGACCAGCAGCGAGTTCGCCGACTTGAGCTCGATGCCCTTGGCGAGGCGCTCCGGGTTGGTGACGAACAGGTCGTCGCCCACGATCTGCACCTTGTCGCCGACCTTGCTCATCAGGCCCGCCCAGGAGTCCCACTCGTCCTCGGACAGCGGGTCCTCGATGGAGACCAGCGGGTAGTCGGCCACGAGCTGCTCGTAGTACGCGATCATCTCGTCCGGCGTCTTCTTGCCGCCCTCGAAGGCGTACACGCCGTCGGAGAAGAACTCCGTCGAGGCGACGTCGAGCGCGAGCGCCACGTCGGTGCCCGGGGTCAGGCCCGCGCGCTCGATCGCGACGAGGATGAGGTCCAGCGCCTCGCGGTTGCTGCCGAGGTTGGGGGCGAAACCGCCCTCGTCGCCCAGGCCGGTGGCCAGGCCCTTCTCCTTCAGCACGGACTTGAGGGAGTGGTACACCTCGGTGCCGGTGCGCAGCGCCTCACGGAAGGTCGGGGCGCCGATCGGCGCGACCATGAACTCCTGGATGTCCACGTTCGAGTCCGCGTGGGACCCGCCGTTGAGGATGTTCATCATCGGGACGGGCAGCACGTGCGCGTTCGGGCCACCCACGTAGCGGAACAGGTCCAGGCCGGAGCTCTTGGCGGCGGCCTTCGCGACGGCGAGCGAGACGCCCAGGATCGCGTTCGCACCCAGCTTGCCCTTGTTCGGCGTGCCGTCCAGGTCCAGCAGCGCCTGGTCGACGATGCGCTGCTCCTCGGCGTCGTACCCGACGAGCTCGGGGGCGATCTCGTCGTTGACGGCCGCGACCGCCTTCTCGACGCCCTTGCCCAGGTAACGGCCCTTGTCGCCGTCACGGAGCTCGACCGCCTCGAACGCGCCGGTCGACGCGCCGGACGGGACCGCCGCACGAGCGAAGGTGTCGTCGTCGAGGACGATCTCCACCTCCACGGTGGGGTTGCCGCGCGAGTCGAGGATCTCGCGCGCTCCAACGGCTTCGATGCTAGCCACGGGTGCTCCTTCTCGGGATGTTGCTCGGAGGTTACGGCCCCCAGCCTAGGACCTCCGGCGCGACGGCGGGGAACCGTCCACAGCCCGGCACGACGCCGTTCTCCGCCTCCGGCGCGCCCCGCGCTTCACAGCCTCGTCACAGGCCCACGACAGGGCCGCCACAGCCGCCCTGCCTAGCGTCCGGAGGGTCCGCGCGGACACCAGACCTCTTCTCGAACCTCTCCCGGACCCCAGGCAGGAGCCCATGTTCTTCACCACACTGCGCAGAGAGCTGCGCAACCGACGCAGGCAGACGGTCGTCGTCGCCATCGGTCTCGCGCTCGCCGTCGCGCTGGTCATCGTCGTCGACGCGGTCGCAGCGGGGGTGCGTAACGCCCAGGCCGAGGTCCTCGAGTCCGTCTACGGCGTGGGCACCGACATCACCGTGACCGAGCCCGCCGCGGGCCCGGGCGAGGGTGGCGGCCCGCGCCGCTTCGACTTCGACGCCGACGACGGCGAGGCGGGTGACGACGGCACCCGCGCCCTCTCCCAGGACCGTCTCGGCACCGCGATGGGCGCCGCATCGTTCGCCGACGACGCCGTCGGCGCCGTCGCGGCGCTCGACCACGTGTCCGGGGTCGCCGCGACGCTCGGCCTGGAGAACATGTCGTTCTCCGGAGAGCTGCCCGACGTCGAGGCGCTCCAGGAGGGCGACGGCCCCGTGGGCCTGCGCGTCGGGCCCGGCGGCTCCGGCGAGGCCTCGGCGGGCGGGTCGACCTTCGAGATCGACCGGCTCACGGTCACCGGCGTCGACCCCGGCGCGGCCGCCGTCGGGCCGCTGACCACCGCGGAACTCGCCGACGGCCGAACGCTCGAGGCAGGCGACGAGGACGTCGTCGTGCTCGACGCCTCCTACGCCGAGCGCGAGGAGCTCGCCGTGGGCGACACGATCTCGGTCGGCGGCGAGGAGCTCGAGGTGGTCGGTACGGTCGCCTCGACGACCGGCGACGACGTCGCGACGCCGTCCGACGTCTACCTCCCGCTGGCCACGGCTCAGCGCCTCGCGGACCTCGACGGCCAGGTCACCGACCTCTACGTGCAGGTCGACTCCTCCTCGAACGTCGACGCCGTCGCCGCCGCGATCCAGGACGTGCTGCCGGACGCGTCCGTCAGCACGCAGTCGGACCTCGCGGAGAACGTGACCGGGTCGCTGTCCACGGCGTCCGACCTGGTCGGCACGCTCGGCACGGCGCTCGGCGCGATCGTGCTCGCCGCGGCGTTCGGCCTCGCGATCCTGTTTACCGTCTCGGGCGTGAACCGCCGCACCCGCGAGCTCGGCACGCTCAAGGCGATCGGCTGGAGCAGGCGCCGCGTCGTGGGCCAGGTGGCGGGCGAGTCGGTGGTGCAGGGGCTCGTCGGCGGCGTCGCGGGCCTCGCGCTCGGCGTCCTCGCGGTGTGGGCCGTCAACCTCGCGGGCATCACGCTGAGCGGCTCGTCGGGCGGCCTGGTGCTCGGTGGCCCGGCGGGCGGCCCGCCTCCCGGCGGTGAGGCGCCGGGCGGCGCCGCGCCCGCGGGCGGGGCCGTGTTCGGCCAGGCGGGTC
>NZ_JABEMG010000236.1 GCF_013004695.1 Promicromonospora citrea | reverse complement strand
CTCGACGCGCCCGAGACGCTGTCGGCCACGGTGGCCGAGGCCGCCCGGGCCGCGCAGCAGGACCTCGCCCGCAGCCGCGCCCTCGTCCACCGGGGCGACCGGCCGGGCGGCCCCGAGCTCGACGCCGCGGTCCGTGACCTCGTGGCGGACGGCGCGATCGCCGTCACGGCACGCGTCGAGACGCCGTCGGGCACGTGGAGCCGCGCCGCGGGGACGCGTGAGCGCGAGGGCCGCGCACCGGCCCACCCGCACGACCGGTTCCGGGTGGCGAGCAACACCAAGCCGATGATCGCGACGCTGGTCATGCAGGAGGTCGAGAAGGGCACCTGGACGCTCGACACCCTGGTCGAGGACGTGCTGCCGGGCGTCATGCCTGCCGGTGTGACCATCGAGCAGCTGCTCAGCCACCGGTCCGGCGCGCCCACCGCGACCGACTGGATCCTGGCCTCCCGGGTCAGCGACCCGAGCTCGTTCGACGAGGTGTTCGCGGCGATGGGCCAGGAGGTCACCGAGGCCGACCACATCGAGGCGCTGCGGTCGGCGCCGTGGATGAACGAGCCGGGGGAGGACTTCTCCTACTCCAACGCGGGCTACGTGGTGCTCGGCATGATGCTGGAAGAGGTCACCGGGCGCAGCGTCGAGAGCCTGCTCGAGCGGCGCGTGTTCGCCCCGGCGGGCATGCGGCACAGCGACTACCCGGACGACCCGGGAGTGCGCGGCCCGTTCCTGCACGAGTCGGCGTACACGGGCCCCGAGGGGGCGGGCTGGTACGACCTCGACCACTGGGACCCGAGCCTGTTCGCCGCCGCCGGTGCGGTCACGAGCACCACGGAGGACCTCGCGGACTTCACCCAGGCGCTGCTGACCGGGCGGCTCGTGGACGAGGACGCCGTCGCGGACATGCTGGATCCGCGGACCGTGGGCCAGGAGCTGTTCCCGGACTACGGCCTCGGCGTGTACCGCGTCCCGGACCCGTGCGAGCCGGGTGCGTGGCTGTACGGGCACGACGGCGCCTCGTACGGCACGCAGTCGATCAACCTCGCCTCGCCGGACGGCGAGCGGCAGATCACCATCGGCATCACGGGCCGCGACCTGGTCTACCCGTACGCCACCGACGAGCCGCTGTACGACCCGACGAACCTGATGGTGCTGATGATGCAGGAGACGTGCTGAGGCCTCGCGTCACTCCAGCCACTCGGTCTCGAACCGGTCGTGTCCGATCCCGTCCTGCTCCACCCGCTCGAAGATCACCGAGACCTCCGAGCCGTGGAGGTATCCCTCGAAGTTGCCGTGCGGCAGCGCGGCCTGCTCGATCGCCAGAAGACTCATGCGCCCACGCTCCCGCCCCCGCGCCGCCGCCACAACCTCGTTCGTGCCACGCCGAACGTCGGGTTCGGCGGCGGCGCGCGGCGGGCAGAATGTGCGCATGGAGTTCCAGGAGGTCGTGCGCAGGCGGCGGATGCATCGGCGGTTCACCGGGGAGGCCGTGCCGCCCGAGGCCGTCGACCGGATCACGCGCAACGCCGTGCGTGCGCCCAGCGCCGGGTTCAGCCAGGGCTGGGCGTTCGTCGTGCTGGAGGATGCCGCGGACCGGGACCGGTTCTGGGCGGCCTCGTCGCCCGAGACCTCCGAGCGCGACCTGTCCGAGTGGATCGCCGGCATGCGCACGGCGCCCGTCCTGATCGTCGCGCTCGCGTCGAAGGCGGCCTACCTGCGGCGCTACGCCGAGAAGGACAAGGGCTGGGAGGATCTCGACGAGGCCCGCTGGCCCGTCCCGTTCTGGCACGTGGACGTCGGCATGGCGTCGCTGCTCATGCTGCAGACCGCCGTCGACGAGGGCCTGGGGGCCTGCTTCTTCGGTGTGGCGCCCACGGAGGTACCGGCCGTGCGGGCCGAGCTCGGGATCCCGGACGAGTACGAGATCACGGGTGTCGTCGCCGTGGGGCACCCGGCCGAGGGCGGTGCCACGGGCTCGCCCACCCGCCGGCGGCGCAAGCCTCTCGAGGAGGTCGTGCGCCGCGGCGGGTGGTGAGCCGTCACACCGCGTCGAGCCGCGCGCGCACGTCGTCGTCCAGCACGAGGTCCAGCGCGCCGAGCGCCTCGTCGAGCTGCGCGACGCTGCTCGCCCCGAACACGGGGACCACGGGGTGCTCCCCGCCCAGGAGCCACGCGAGCGCGACCTGGTTCGGCGTCGCGCCGAGCTCGGCCGCCACGGTGCGCAGCACGGCGACCCGCTCGCGCGAGCCCGCGTGGTCCGCGCCGTCGTAGAACGGCTTGTCGTCGCGGACGAACACGCCCTGGTGCAGCGGCGAGTACGCCAGCACGGTCAGGCCCGGTCGGCCGTCGGCGCCCGTCGAGGCCGCGTAGTCGAGCAGCTCCGGCGTCGCCCAGTTGGTGCGGACCGGCTGCGGGCGCGGGTAGACGTAGCTGTGGCACTGCTGCACCGCGCCGTAGGGGGCGACGCCCAGCCGGGCGGCCGTCTCCCGCGCCTCGACGAGCCGCCACAGGGCGACGTTCGAGATGCCGGGGATGCCGACGACGCCCTCGTCGACGAGCTTGCCGAAGGCGCCGACGGTCTCCTCGAGCGGCGTCTCGCGGTCGTCGACGTGCCCGTAGAGCAGGTCGATGCGGTCGGTGCCCAGGTGGCGCAGGCTCTCGCGCGCCTCGCGGTCGACGGTGGCCGCCGCGAGGCCCTGGTAGTTGGTCGGCGGGGTGGTCGAGAGCGGCAGGGCGGGATCCTTCTTCGCCGCGCCGAGCTTGGTCGCGATCCGCAGCTCGTCACGGTTGCCCCGCGCGGCGAGCCACCGGCCGATGACGTCCTCCGAGTCGCGGCCGTAGCCGCCCACCCAGGCGTTGTAGTTGTTGGCCGTGTCGATGAACGTGCCGCCGGCCTCGACGAAGCGGTCGAGGATCGCGAACGAGGTCTCCTCGTCCGTGCGCGTCCCCATGAACATCGTGCCGAGGCACAGCGCGGACACCTCGAACGACGTGTGCCCGTTGTCCAGCGTGCGGTACTGCATGGTCGTCTCCTCCGAACCGGTGCGGCGGGTGTCTCCCGTGCCCGGCACCCACCACGGTAGGGAGAGATCGGTCTGGTGCTACGGTCCAATGTCGTGCCGTCGGACCAGACCAATTCGTCGCCCGCCGCCGAGGTGCTCGTCGCGCTCGCTCCGGGACCGGGCACGCTGCGGCACCGCCTCGAGGACGCGCTGCTCGAGGCCGTCGCGTCCGGCCGGCTGGCACCCGGGACCGCCCTGCCGCCCAGCCGCACGCTGGCCGAGTCCCTCGGCATCTCGCGCTGGGTCGTCACCGAGACCTACGGGCACCTCGTGGGCAAGGGGGTCCTCGAGGCGCGCACCGGGTCGGCGACGCGGGTGGCGGCGACGGCGGACGGCGGCACGGCGGACGGGTCCGTGGGGTCGGAACGCCGCGAACGGACCACGGTCCGTTCGGCGGCGGACGGTGGGCCGCACGAGCCCGCGCCCGAGCGCGCGCCCTCGCGGGCGACCTACGACCTCGCCCCCGGCGTGCCCGACCTGCGGCACGTGCCTCGCGAGGCGTGGGCGCGCGCCGTCCGCGAGGCGCTCGCGGTGGCGGCC
>NZ_JABEMG010000235.1 GCF_013004695.1 Promicromonospora citrea | reverse complement strand
GCCGGCGGCCGGCGGCGCGTCCGCTGCCGAGGTCGCGCACGGCGCACCGGGCAGCGGGTCGTCGCCCGCTCCCGTCGCGTCCGCTCCCGACGAGTCCGCCCCCGGCCTCGACCTCGCCCGCCACTCGACGTCCGACCCGGACAGCCCGTGGGTCGTGGTCAACAAGCGCCTGCCCCTCGACCCCGCCTACGAGCCGGACCTGGTCACCGTGCGCGGCTACCTCGTGCGTCGCGACGCGGCGCCGGACCTCGCGGCCCTCCTGGCGGCCGCGGACGCCGACGGCGTGCACCTCACGCTGCGCAGCGCCTACCGCGGCTACGCGAAGCAGGCCGCGGTGTACGACGGGTGGGTCGCGCAGCTCGGCGCCGCGGGGGCCGACGAGGTCTCGGCCCGCCCCGGCCACAGCGAGCACCAGACGGGTCTGGCGGTCGACGTCGGCGGCTCGAGCGACCCGGGCTGCGACTTCGAGCAGTGCTTCGCCGGCACCCCCGAGGGGCGGTGGGTCGCCCGGCACGCCGCCGACCACGGGTTCGTCGTCCGGTACACCGGGCCGACCACCGCCGTCACGGGGTACGCGCCCGAGCCGTGGCACCTGCGCTGGGTCGGCACCGGCCTGGCCGCGCACCTGCGCGCGACCGGCGTCGCGACGCTCGAGGAGGCGTTCGGGCTGCCCGGCGGCGACTACGCCCGCTGAGCGACCCTCAGAACGGCAGCCACAGCACGACGGCGAGCGCCCCGAGGTAGAGGGCCTGTTCGGCGAGGCGCCGGCCGATCGGCGTCGCGGGGCGCCCGGCGAAGAGCACGCCGCGCCGTGCCGCCGAGATGTTGGCGGGCGTCAGGGCGAGCGTGAGCAGGCCGAGGCAGGCCGCGGCGGCGGGTGCCGTGGCGGGCACGAGCAGCCCGACCGCGCCGGCGGCCTCGAGCAGGCCCGTCACCCCGACGAGGAGGTCCGGCCGGGGTAGACCCGGGGGCACCATCGCGACGAGGTCGGCGCGCACCCGGGGCACGAGCCGCCCGGAGGACGCGAACAGGTAGACGGCGGCGGCGCCGACGCGCGCGGCGTCGTGCCACGAGTCGAGGGCGGGCACGGCCAGGAGCCCGGCGAGGCGGGCGAGCCCGGTGACGGCGACCAGGAGCACGGGGAGCGGGACGGGCACGGCGGCTCCGATCTTGACGACGACTAGTTCGAGCGCAATCCCAGCACGCGGGTGCTATCTTGTCAACGGAAAGATCGAGTGCCGGGGCGACACAGGAGCGTGCATGAGCTACCACCACGGCGACCTGCGCCGCGCCATGATCGACGCGGCGGCGGCCGCCGTCGCCGAGCGGGGACCCGCCGCGCTGAGCCTGCGCGAGCTCGCGCGGCTCGCGGGCGTCTCGCACGCCGCCCCGGCCCACCACTTCGGCGACAAGGCGGGCGTCCTCACCGCCGTGGCCGCCGAGGGCTTCACGCTCCTGGCCGACGCGCTCGCGACGGCCGGCGGCGACCTGCTGGCCGCGGGGCTGGCCTACGTGCGGTTCGCGGCCGCGCACCCGGGGCACTTCGCGGTCATGTTCGACCCCGGCCTCGTGCACGGCGACGACCCCGTCCTGGCCGCCGCCCGCGACCGCGCGGGGGACGCCCTGGCCGGGCTCACGTCCGACGCCGTGGCCGCACGCGCCGCGTGGTCGGTCGCCCACGGCTTCGCGAGCCTGTGGCTGTCCGGAGCGCTCACGGGCACCGACGCCGCGGCGGCCGCCGAGCCGGTGCTGCGCCGGGCGGTCGCGGGCGGGCTCTGACGCGGTGCTCGGGCGTCGAGCAGGATCAGGCAAGGACCCGCCACGAACGCCGTCGCGCCCGGGGGTCCCGATCGCTTGACTGGAGAGGTGGCCGGGGCGCCGGACGGGGCAGCGCCCGCGAGACCGGGACCGGCCGCCTCAGGCAGCATCGGACACGCTCGGGACAGGACGCCACCATGACCACGGACACCACCATGACCCCGCACACCACCATGACCCCGCACACCACCCCCGTCACCCTCGTCGTCGGGGCCGGTTCCGGCATCGGCCAGGCCACAGCGGTCCGCGCGGCCGAGGGCGGCGCGGACGTCATCCTCACCTACCGCTCGAACGAGGACGGTGCGCTCGAGACCGTCCGGCGCGTCGAGGAGGCCGGGCGCCGCGCCGCGGCGCTCCCGCTCGACGTGGGCGACAGCGCAGGCTTCGGGGCCTTCCGTGCCGCCGTCGAGGAGGTCCTCGCCGGCTGGGGCGTGCGGCAGGTCACGGGCCTGGTCAACAACGCGGGCACCGGCGGCGGCACGCCCTTCCCCGAGCTGACCGAGGAGCAGCTCGACCGCACCTACCGCGTGCTGTTCCGCGGCCCGTACGTGCTCACGCAGACGCTGCTGCCCCTGATCGCCGACGGCGGCTCGATCGTCAACACCGCCAGCAGCTCGGCCGCCGCGTACGGGCTGACGGAGGGCTACTCGGCCTACGGCTCGATGAAGGGCGCCGTCATCGTGCTCAGCCGGTACCTCGCCAAGGAGCTCAGCGGGCGCGGCATCCGCGTCAACTCCGTGTCGCCCGGACCCACGCGCACCCGGCTCGGCGGCGGCGCGTTCGACCGCTACCCCGAGCTGATCCCGCCCCTGGCGCAGCGCACCGCGCTGGGCCGCATCGGCGAGAGCGACGACATCGGCGCCGTCATCGCGTTCCTGCTGTCCGACGCCGCGCGCTGGATCACCGCGCAGGACCTCGTCGTGTCGGGCGGCTTCGACCTCTGAGGGTCCGCCGCTGCTCCACGACCAGCAGGCTCCACGACCCCCTGCTCTACGATCTCTCCGGGCAGCACGCGCGCGGGCGCGCGCACACACGACGGGCCCGGAGAGGCAAGGGGCACGGTGGCGGTCGGAGCGGCGGTCGGAGCGCTGGACGAGCAGGACCCGCGGGAGGTCGGGCCGTACACGGTCGAGGGCCGCCTCGGCGGCGGGGGCATGGGCAGCGTCTACCTGGCGCGGTCGCGCACCGGCCGGCCGGTCGCGGTCAAGGTGGTCCGCCCCGAGCTCGCCGACGACCCGCGCTTCCGCACCCGGTTCCGCCGCGAGGTCGCCGCGGCGCGCCGGGTCGGCGGGTTCTGGGCCGCCCCGGTGGTGGACGCCGACACCGACGCCGACCGCCCCTGGATGGCCACCGCGTACGTCGCCGGTCCGTCCCTGCAGGAGGCGGTCGAGGCCCAGGGGCCCCTGCCGTACGCCGTGGTGCGCACCCTCGGCGCGACCCTCGCCGAGGGCCTCGGGGCCGTCCACGCCGCGGGCCTCGTGCACCGCGACCTCAAGCCGTCGAACGTGCTGCTCGCGGAGGACGGGCCGCGCGTCGTCGACTTCGGCATCGCGCTGGAGCACGACGCGACGTCCCTCACCGGCGCGGGCTCGATCGGCACCGCGCCCTACATGTCGCCCGAGCAGGTGCGCGGGCACGACGTCACCGCCGCCTCCGACGTCTTCTCCCTCGGCTCCGTGCTCGTCTTCGCCTCCACGGGGCGCAGCCCGTTCGGCGGCGGCGCGGCACCGGACGTCGCCCGCCGCGTCGTCGCCGACGAGCCCGACCTCGCCGGGGTCCCCGCCGGCCTGCGCGACCTGGTCGGCGCGTGCCTCGCCAAGCGGCCGGAGGACCGGCCGGCCCCGGCGGAC
>NZ_JABEMG010000234.1 GCF_013004695.1 Promicromonospora citrea | reverse complement strand
CGCGGCGTCGGGCCGGCCGTTGACGCGGCGCGAGATGCGCCTGCGCGAGCAGGCGCAGCGCCGGGCCGCGACGGGTGCGATGCCCGCGGTGCCCGCGTCCGTGCCGGAGCCCGAGCCCGAGCCCGAGCAGCCGCAGACACCGAGCAGCCGCGCCGCCGCATGGCGCCAGACCTGGGGAGTCACCGGGTCCGACGACGGAGGCAACCGATGAACACCCGTACCGTCCGCACGCGAGCGGCCGCCGTCGTCGCGGCGGTGGCCGTGTCCGGCCTGCTCACCGCCTGCGCCCAGGAGCTGCCGACACCGACGCCAGAGGCGCCCGTCGCCGCCGCCATGGTGAGCGAGGCGCAGGAGCGCAAGATCCTCGACAAGGTGTCGGCGGTCGTGGGCAAGGTGAGCAAGAAGAGCGACGCCGACGCCCTCAAGCCGCGGCTGACCGGGCCCGCGCTCGACATCCGCACCACGCAGCTCGACGTGGCGGCGAAGCGCAAGGACAGCGAGCCGCTGACCGACCTGTCCATGGAGATGCAGCAGGTGATCCTGCCCGCGGACCCGGAGTGGCCGCGGAACAGCTTCGCCATCACCGTCCAGCCCAAGGACCTCACCACGCCGGTGCTCATGGGCTTCGAGCAGGCGGACGCCCGCTCCCAGTACAAGCTCTGGGGCTGGGTCCGTCTGCTGCCGGGCGTGACGATGCCGCGGTTCGCCGAGGCGGGTCTCGGCAGCGCGGCGGTCCCGCCGGACGACACCAGCCTCACGGCCACGCCGACCGACGCGATCAAGCAGTACGCGTCGGTGCTGACCGTCGACTCGAAGTCGAAGTACGCGGACAACTTCGCGGACGACGCACTGCGCCAGATCCTGCGCGACTACGGCAAGCTCCAGGTCGACGCGATCAACAAGGAGGAGTGCGACGGCGCCTTCGAGGTCGCGTACGAGCCGACCAAGGAGCCGGTGAAGGCGGTCCGTACCGCCGACGGCGGCGCGCTCGTCATGGCCGCGATGATCAGCAAGGAGACGATCACCGCGCGCGAGGAGGGCTGCGAGATCGGCCCGCCCACCAAGACGACGCAGGCCCTGTGGGGCGACGCCGACCAGACCAACGTGGTCGAGGTGAACTACAAGGACATGGTCGCGATGTACGTGCCGCCGAAGGAGTCCGAGGACCAGATCAGCCTGGTCGGGTACGAGCACGTGCCGTACTCGGTGTCGAACGGCTGACCTCGGACGACGCCCTGGCTAGGGTGGCCCCCGTGAACACACGGAGGCCACCCTCGCCGCGTCTGCGGGCGACCCTGACGGCCCTGGTCGGCGCCGGTACGGCCGTGCTGCTCGCCGGGTGCACGACCGCGCCGCCCGCACCGGAGCCCGAGGCACCCGTGGTCGCCGCGGTCGTCAGCGCGTCGCAGGAGCGCAAGATCCTGGACAGCGTCTCCGCCGTGCTGGAGCGGGCGAACGGCGAGGACGCCGCGCCGCTCGGGTCGCGCCTGACCGGACCGGCGCTCACGACGCGCGAGGCCGAGCTGCGGATCGCCACCCGCGCCGAGGACCAGGCCCTGCTGACCGACCTCACGCTCGAGGCGCGCCTCATGGTCCTCCCGTCTGACGAGGGGTGGCCGCGCCGGAGCTACGTCGTCATGGAGCCGCCGGGCCCGAAGATCGCCCCCGTGCTCGCGGTCTTCGAGCAGGCGGGGCCGCGCGAGCAGTACAAGCTGTGGGCCTACGTCCGCCTGGCGCCGGGCGTGACGCTGCCCCACTTCGCGGAGCCGGTGCTCGGCAGCCCCGCGGTGGCCCCGGACGACGACGGGCTCCTCGTGCCGCCCGGCCAGGTCGCCGAGCAGTACGCGTCGCTGCTGACGGCCGGCGAGCGGTCGCGGTACGCCGACACGTTCACCGACGACGACTACCTGAGCGACTGGTTGCGCTCCTCCGGCCGTCGCCAGGTCGCCGAGATCGAGAAGGCGGACGGCACGGGCAGCTTCGAGGTCGCGTTCGAGCCGGCCGACGAACCCGTCGTGGCGGTCCGCACCCTCGACGGCGGCGCCATGGTGGTGGTCGCGTTGCGCGGCCAGGAGACGTTGCGGGCGGAGGAGCACTGGCAGCTCGCGCCGCGGTCGCCGTCGGTCGCCGCGCTGTGGGACGACGGGGACGGCACCAACGTGCTGCGCACCTCCTACCACCACACCGTGGCGCTGTACGTGCCGCCGGCCGGTTCGGGCGCGCGGGTCAGCCTGCTGGGTGTGCAGCCCGTGCCGTTCGCCGTCTCCGCCGGCTGAGCGGGAGCCCCGGAGCGGGAGCCTGATCGCCGAGAGCGGAGTCGGCGGGTGGGTCGGCGAGGGTTCACTAGGATTGCCCCCATGAGCAGTGCCACCTCTCAGCCCGGTCCCGCCCGGAGCGCCCAGCCCGAGTTCGCCGTGCGCGGCGCGGTCGACCTGTCCGCACTGAACCGTCCGCAGTCGCCTCCGCCCGGCGAGCCAGGGGGCGCGCCCGAGGCCGGCGGGTTCGTGGTGGACGTCTCCGAGGCGAACTTCGAGCAGCTGGTCCGTGACTCGGCGACCTATCCGGTGGTGATCCTGCTGTGGATCCCCACCGACAAGGCGAACGCCGACCTCGGGTCGACGATGGGCCGGCTCGCGCAGGAGTACGGCGGCCGATTCCTCCTCGGCCGGGTCGACGCGCAGGCGTCACCCCAGGTCGCCGCGGCCTTCCAGGTGCAGGGCGTGCCGACGGTCGTCGCCGTGCTGCAGGGCCAGCCGCTGCCGCTGTTCCAGGGCGCCGCCGACGAGCAGCAGATCCGCGGGGTGCTCGACCAGGTGCTGGCCGCGGCCGAGCAGAACGGCGTGACCGGCCGCGCGCCCGGCGCCGCCCCGGCGGGCGACGAGCCCGCCGTCGAGCCCGAGAAGCCGCTGCCGCCGCTGCACCAGGAGGCGTACGACGCCATCGAGCGCGACGACCTCCCCGCGGCCGCTGCCGCCTACGAGAAGGCGCTCCGCCAGGACCCCAAGGACTCCGACGCCGCGGCGGGCCTCGCGCAGGTGCACCTCATGCAGCGCACCCACGACGCCGACCTCGCCGCGGTCCGCACGGCCGCGGCCGACGCGCCGTCCGACGTCGACGCGGCGCTCGCCGTCGCCGACCTGGACATGCTGGGCGGCAAGGTCGAGGACGCCTTCGGGCGACTGCTCGACCTCATGCCGGAGGCCGACGCCGACGGCAAGGAGAAGCTGCGCGTCCGGCTCCTGGAGCTCTTCGAGGTCGCCGGCACGACGGACCCGCGGGTCGCCAAGGCCCGCCGTCGGCTGTCGCTCTACCTGTACTGAGGCCCTCCGGGCGTCCCACCGTGCTGGTGTTGCGCTGAGATCTGGTGCTCGCGGCGAGATCTGGTCGTGCGCAACCAGATCTCACCGCGAACACCAGATCTCAGCGCGCAGCGCCGGGCACTCAGCGCAGCGCCGGGCACTCAGCGCAGCGCCGCCGCGCTCAGCGCGGCGCCGGGGTCAGGACGAGGGCGCCCAGCGGGGGCACGCGGATCTCCGCCGACCAGCGGCGGCCGTGGTACGGCACCGGCTCGGCCTGGACGCGGCCCATGTTGCCCACGCCCGACCCGCCGTAGACGGTCGCGTCGGTGTTGAGCACCTCGAGCCACACCGGGTCGTCCGCGCCGGTGTCGCCCGGGGCGGGCGGCGCGGCCGTCGTGGCAGCACCCGGCCCGTCCGCGAGCGGCCCGTCGACC
>NZ_JABEMG010000233.1 GCF_013004695.1 Promicromonospora citrea | reverse complement strand
CCTCCGCGCGGACGATGCCTGCCGACACCGCGCGCAGGCGCGCCGCGACGTCGGCCGCGTGCGGGTCGAACGAGAGGCGCGCCGCGAGCTGGTCCGCCTGCGCGTCGCACAGGCGCGCCGCGTCGACCAGCGAGAGGAGGGACGTCGCCGGGTCGCCGCCCAGCCGGCCCCACACGAGCTGCGACATGCGCTCGCGGTCCACGGCGTCGGCGCGGCCCGAGTCCCACACCGCGACCAGCTCGTCGGCGCGCGTGCGCACCGCCTGCCACAGCGTGAGCGCGAGGACGACGTCGGCCGTGACGCCGTCGACCGCCGACCGGCGGGCCGCCGCGTCGAGCCGGTCGAGGTCGGCCCTGCGCGTGTCGAGCCACGTCTGCAGGTCCGCGAGGTAGGTCATGAGCTCGCCGGGCTCGGCCGCCACGCCGAGCGCTCCCGGCGGCGCCGGCGCGCGCGGGGTGCGGCTCACGGCGTCCGCCCGTACACCGGCTCCGGCGGGGCGGGGGCCGGGCCCAGCGCGTCGCCGAGCCAGCGCTCGTAGGACGCCGTCCACTGCCCGCCGTCCACCATGTCCTCCAGCACGGCGTTGACGAACCGCACCATGTCGGCCTGGTCGGCGGGGATGCCGACGCCGTACGGCTCGTCGCTCACGGCGGAGCCCACGACCTTCGCGTACGGGTCCTGTGCCGCGAAGCCCGCGAGCACGGTGTCGTCGCCCGTGATCGCGTCGACAGCGCCCTGCTGGAACAGCACGAGGCACGTCGTGTGCGTGGCGGCAGGCACCGCCTCGACGCCCTCCCACTCCCGCAGGCGCTCGAGCGTCGTCGTGCCGTCGGGCGCGCACACGCGCTGCCCCGCGAGGTCGTCGACGCCCGCGACGCCCGACGTCGAGCGCACGAGCAGCTTCTGCCCCGCGTGGTAGTACTCCGCGGAGAACGCGATGTTCTCCCAGCGCTCGCAGTTGATCGTGAACGCGCGCACGACGATGTCGACGTCGTGCTCTGCCAGGACGCGCTCGCGGTCGCCCGAGGTGATGACGCGGTACTGGATCCGCTCCGGGTCGCCGAGCAGGGCGTCGGCGACCTGCCGGGCCACGTCGATGTCGAAGCCCTCGATCTCGCCGGAGAACGGGTTGCGCGACCCCATGAGCAGCGTGTCGGACGAGACGCCCACGCGGAGCACCCCGCGGTCGCGGATCGCGGCCATGGTCGATCCCGCGGACACCTCGGGGGACCCGCCGGGCTCCAGCGAGGCGACCGCGGGCCTGCCGTCGGCGCACTCCGCCGGGGCCTCGGTCGCGGGCCCCTCCATCCGCGGCGCGGCCTCCTGGGCCGAGCGCTGCGCGGGCTCCTGCGCCACCGATCCCGCGCCCGCCGCGCCGGTGAGCAGGTGCGTCGCGGGCTCGGGCGCGCACGCGGCCGTCGTGCCGAGCAGGGTGAGCGCCACGAGCGCCGTGACGAGCGGTCGGTGGGCTGCGCGGGTTCTCATCGGTACTCCTTCAGACGGACGTTCATCCCCGCCGCCGCGGCGACGGCACCCGCGACGCCGAGCACCAGGGCGATCCACGCGGCGACCCGCGCGGTGGTCGCCGCGGACCCGAGCCGGTCGACCGCCGCGGTGCTCGTGGCCTCGACGTCGGCGTGCGCCGCGTCGGAGAAGGCGGTGAAGGCGGCGCCCGCCGAGTCGTCGGCGGTCGACGTGGCCGCCTCGACGGCCTCGTCCCACCTGCCGGCGTCGTCCAGCTCGCGGATGGCGCCGTGCTCCGTGTCCCACGCGTCGAGCAGGCCGCGCAGGTCGGAGCCGCCGTCCTCGCCGGCGGACGCCGCGCTGTCGAGCAGGTCGGCCGCCTCGGCGAGCGACGCCTGGTAGGACTCCTCGAACTCCGCGCCCGACCCGCGCTTGATGAGCGTGAACGACTCCATCGACTTGGCGTCGGTGGCGAGCGACAGCGCCTGCGACGTCGCGACCGTGGCCGCGTACGGGCCGCTCGCGACGGAACGTGCCACGCCGTTGCCGCCGAGCACGGCGGCGGCGGTCACCACGCCGCCCACGAGCAGCGCGACGCTCGCCGCGGCGAGCCCGGTGTTGAGCACCCGGTGGGTGCGCCGCGCGAGCCACACCTGGACGACGGCGAGCGCGACCAGCGCCAGCAGCACCAGCACGAGCAGGAGCTGGGCGAGGGAGACGGCGCCCATGTCGGCGTCGACCCGTTCGGAGGTGGACACGGCCACCTCGTCGAGCGTGGGCAGCACCTCGGTGCGCAGCGCGGCCGAGGCCTGGTCGAGGTACGCGGCACCGACGGGGAAGCCCTGCCGGTTGTTCGCGCGCGCCGACTCGACCAGCCCCGCGTACCGCTGCACGGAGTCGGACACCGTGGCCAGGTCGTCGGCCTCGCCGGTGCCGCGTGCGGTGGCGGCGAGCTCGGGAAGGGAGCGTGCGGCCTCCGAGAGGCTGGCCTCGTACCGCTCGCGCGCGTCCGCCGGTTCGAGGCCGCCCACGAGGAAGGCGTTCGTCGCGGTCGCGTCCGCGGAGACGAGGTCGTTGCGCAGCTCCTGCATGCCGACGAGCTGCGCGGCGTCGCGCTGCGCGTCCTGCAGGGCGTTCGCCTGGCTGCTGCCTGCGAGGAAGCCGGTCACGGCGAGCAGCAGGCAGGCGGCGACCGCGACCGCCGTGGCCAGCGCGAGCCGGCCGGGCGTGCTCGACAGCCCCGCGGAGAACCGGCCGGCCGGGCGGGCGGGCGCTGCGGCCGGTGCGGGCGCCGTCACGGGGTGCCCCCGCTGTCGGTACCGATGTCCACGACATCCTCCAGGTCTTCCGGGACCAGCGTGCGCAGCTGGTCCAGCGTCGGTCGGTCAACGTCCCGCAGGCGCCAGGCGTGCCGGGCGATCGCGGCGTCGAGCACGTTGCGTGCCCAGCGCCCGTTGCCGAAGCCCTCGCCGCGGGCCTGCTCGGCCGCGAGGCGGTCGAAGCGGTCCAGCGTGGCCTGCTCGGGCGCGAAGTCGGCGGCGCGCGCCATGCTCGCGAAGATCTGCCGCAGCTCGTCGGCCGAGTAGTCCTCGAACGTGATGGTCCGGGAGAACCGGCTCTCCAGCCCGGGGTTCGTGCCGACGAACCGGGCCATCGGCCCCGGGTAGCCCGCCACGATCACCACGAGGTCGTCGCGGTGGTCCTCCATGTCCTTGACGAGCGTGTCGACGGCCTCGCGCCCGTACTGGTCCTCCGCCAGCGCGTACGCCTCGTCGATGAACAGCACGCCGCCCAGGGCCCGCTGCACGACCGCCGTGGTCTTCTCCGCGGTCTGGCCCAGGTAGCCCGCGACCAGCTCCGAGCGGTCCACCTCGACCAGGTGCCCCTTCTCGAGCAGACCGAGCGCGCGGTAGATGCCCGCGACGAGGCGGCCCACCGTCGTCTTGCCGGTGCCGGGGTTGCCCACGAACACGAGGTGGCGGGTGAGCGTCGGGGCGTTGAGGCCTGCCTCCTGGCGCAGCCGCTCGACGCGGAGCAGCTCGGTCTGCTGCCGGATCTCGGTCTTGACGGAGCGCAGGCCGACCAGCGCCTCCAGCTCGGCGAGGAGCTCCGACAGGGGCCGGGCCGGGGGCTCGGAGGTCGCGGTGCCGTCCACCTCGGCCGTGCCGGACGTCGCGGGGAGGGCGTCGGGTCCGGCAGCGGACGCGCCGTAGGAGTCCGTGTCCTGGGAGACCGTGCCGGGCGCCCGTACGGGCCGGGCGGTGCGGGGGCCGCCGCCCGGGCCCGCCGTGCCCGCCTCGCGCCCGCGGGCCGC
>NZ_JABEMG010000232.1 GCF_013004695.1 Promicromonospora citrea | reverse complement strand
CGCAGCCGCACGTCCACCGCGCCGGGGGCGAGCTCGGCCGAGATCTCGCCCGCCGCGGTGGACAGCGCGTCGAGCAGGACGAGCCGGGCCGCGGCGTCGAGCGGGGCCGTCAGGCGGGCGGCGAGCTCGCGGGCGTCGTCCCCGCCCGCCGCCGCGGCCACGGAGAGCTGGCGCTGCAGCTCGTCGACATGTCTCGTGAGGTCCATGACGCCATCATGACACCATGAGTGGTGTCATGGCAAGGGGTCTGGTGTCACGCGGTCGCCGGTGCCGTCCGGGACCGGCTCGTGTGCTACCAGCGGGGTACGCGGGAGTCATCCCCAGGCTGATCCGCGGGCCGCCCGGGCCGCGCAGGGTGGAGGCCACCGGCACCACAGACCCACGGACCAGACCACGAGACGAACCACGAGAGAGGCTCGACGTGCCATCACCACTGCTCTCCGCGAGCACCCTGCACAAGACCTACGGGTCCGGCGCGAGCGCCTTCGAGGCGCTGCGCGGCCTGGACCTCGACATCGCGGCCGGCGAGTCCGTCGCGATCACCGGCAAGAGCGGGTCGGGCAAGTCGACCCTCATGCACCTGCTCGCGCTGCTCGACCGCCCCACCTCCGGCACCATCACGCTCGACGGCACGGACACCTCCCGCATGTCGGCCCGCCACCTCAACCGCACCCGCAACACCACGTTCGGGTTCGTGTTCCAGCAGTTCTTCCTCAACGCGCAGGCCAGCGTGCTGGACAACGTGACGCTGCCGCTCAGGATCGCCGGCGTGCCGCGCCGCGAGCGCACCGCGCGGGGCCTGGCGGCCCTGGCCCAGCTCGAGCTCGACGACAAGGCGGACAACCGCGCGAACGACCTGTCGGGCGGGCAGAAGCAGCGCGTCGTCATCGCCCGGGCGCTCATCAACCGCCCGCGCGTCATCTTCGCCGACGAGCCGACCGGCAACCTCGACAGCGCGACGGGCGGCGTCGTCGAGGACATCCTGTTCGGCCTCAACCGCAGCCACGGCATCAGCCTCGTCGTGGTGACGCACGACGACGACCTCGCGGCGCGCTGCGACCGCAGCGTGCACATGCGCGACGGCGTCATCGCGGTGCACGAGGGGGTGGCGGCATGAGGGCCGTCGACGTCGCGGGCACGGCGTTCCGCAACGCGTTCCGCTCCCGGCTGCGCACGACGCTCACCGTCGTGGCGATCTTCATCGGCGCCTTCACGCTGTCGCTGACCAACGGCCTGGGCACGGGCATCAACCGCTACATCGACGACACGGTGGCGTCGGTCGGTGTGGACGACGTGCTCACGGTGACCAAGACCGACGACTCGGTGCCCACGGAGGGCCCCGCCGAGTACGACCCGGACCAGATCGCCGCCGACGGCCCGCCCGGCACCACGACGACCGCCCTCACCGAGGACGACCTCGAGACCGTCGCGGACGTCTCCGGGGTGCTGTCCGTCGAGCCGGTCAAGGAGGTGGTCACCGACTACGTCCGGTACGACGGCGGGGACCGCTACCAGCTCGGCGTCGCCCAGTTCCTGCCGGGCATGCGCACGGAGCTCGCGGCCGGCCGACAGATCGACCTGGACGCGCCGGAGCCCGAGCTCGTGCTGCCCGAGGGGCACGTCGAGCCGCTCGGCCTCGGCACGCCCGCCGACGCGGTGGGCAAGACCGTCGAGCTGGCCGTCACCGACGGCACGGGCGAGCAGGTGACCACCGAGGCGACCGTCGTCGGCGTCGCGGAGCCCGGCGTGCTCGCGATGGCGGGCGCGATCCCGAACGACGTGCTCACGCAGACGCTCTACGACCTGCAGAGCGAGGGCGCGCCTGAGTCCCGGACCTCGCGCTACGCCTCGGCGTCGGTGACGTTCGACGCGGCGGCGGGCGCCGAGGCGCAGCAGGCGCTCGTGGACCGCCTGGTCGACGCCGGGTACACGGCGTCGACGCTGGAGGACCAGCTCGGCACGATCACCTCGGTGATCGACGGCATCGTGCTCGTGCTCAACGGGTTCGCCGTCATCGCGCTCGTCGCCGCGGGGATCGGCATCGTCAACACGCTCTTCATGGCCGTCCAGGAGCGCACGCGCGAGGTCGGGCTGATGAAGGCCATGGGGCTGTCCAGCGCGCGCGTGTTCTCGCTGTTCAGCGTGGAGGCGGTCGTGATCGGCCTGGTCGGCAGCGCGTTCGGGGTGGTCGCGGCGATCGGCGTCGGCCGGCTCGTCGGTGGTGTCTCGGCGAACCTGCTGCCGGACCTGCCCGGCCTCACGCTGGTCGCGTTCGACCCGGTCAGCGTCGCGGTGGTCGTCCTCGGCGTCATGGTGATCGCGTTCCTCGCCGGCACGCTCCCCGCGCTGCGCGCCGCGCGCCAGGACCCGATCTCCTCCCTCCGGTACGAGTAGGCCCGGTCCTGCCGGTCGGTCTCCGCACGGGCGGGAGGCGAGTGAGTGCGGTCGGTGTGAGCGTGGGAGCACTCCGGAGATCGACGACGCGAGGAGCGGAACCATGAGAGCACTTACGTGGCAGGGCACCCAGAAGGTGAGCGTGGAGACCGTGCCGGACCCGCGGATCCAGGAGCCGACGGACGCCGTCGTCCGGGTCACGTCGACGGCGATCTGCGGGTCCGACCTCCACCTGTACGGCGTGCTCGGCGCGTTCCTCGACGCGGGGGACGTGCTGGGGCACGAGGCCATGGGCGTGGTCGAGGAGGTCGGCCCGGAGGCGGGGGACCTGCGCGTGGGGGACAGGGTGGTCGTGCCGTTCGGCATCGCCTGCGGGCGGTGCTGGATGTGCATCCACGGCCTCCAGTCCCAGTGCGAGACCACGCAGGTGCGGTCGCAGGACAGCGGGGCGGCCCTGTTCGGGTACACCAAGCTGTACGGCCAGGTGCCCGGCGGGCAGGCCGAGTACCTGCGCGTGCCGCAGGCGCACTACGGCCCGGTGGTCGTGCCGGACGACGGCGAGCCCGACGAGCGGTACCTGTACCTCTCGGACGTGCTGCCCACGGCGTGGCAGGCCGTCGAGTACGCGCAGGTGCCGCAGGGCGGCTCCGTCGTCGTGCTGGGGCTCGGGCCGATCGGCCAGATGGCCGCCCGGGTCGCCGCCCACCGCGGCGCGGGTCTCGTGATCGGCGTCGACCTCGTGCCCGAGCGGCTCGAGATGGCCGCCCGGCACGGCGTCACCGTGATCGACTCCCGCGACCAGGACGTCGCCGAGGCCGTGCGCGACCTCACCATGGGCCGCGGGCCCGACTCCGTGATCGACGCCGTCGGCATGGAGGCGCACGGCTCGCCCGTGGCCGAGACGCTGCAGAAGGCCGCCGCCGTGCTGCCCGACGCCGTGGGCAGGCCCGTGGTCGAGCAGGCGGGCGTCGACCGGCTCGCCGCGCTGCTGCTCGGCATCGACCTCGTGCGGCGCGGCGGCGTCCTGTCCCTGTCGGGCGTCTACGGCGGCGCCAAGGACCCGCTGCCGATGCTGCGCCTGTTCGACAAGCAGATCACGATCCGCCAGGGCCAGGCCAACGTGCGCCGCTGGATCGACGACCTCCTGCCCCTGGTCACCGACCCCGCCGACCCCCTCGGCGTGCTCGACCTGCGCACCCACCGCTGGCCGCTGGAGCGCGCACCCGAGGCGTACGCCATGTTCCAGCGCAAGGAGGACGGCTGCGTGAAGGTCGTGCTCGACCCGGCCGCGCGGTAGGCGGGCGACGACCCGGCGACGACCTCAGCGCGCGGCCGCCTCGGCGGCCGCGCGGAGGTCGGCCACGAGGGCGGCCCGCTGCGCGGCGCGCTCGTCGCCGTC
>NZ_JABEMG010000231.1 GCF_013004695.1 Promicromonospora citrea | reverse complement strand
AACACGGCGAAGCTCCTGCGGTGAAGGCTGTCTTGGCGGACTGCTCTCAACTACAGGAGCTTCGCTGCTGCTACCAGCACAAACACGGTCTTGACACCACACGCAACGCCCTAACTTCCCGGCATTGGGGCTAGTCGTCCTCGGCTGTGGCCGACGGCGCGGCGGAGGCTGGCGGGCTCGCGGCAGGCGACGCCGTGGGCGACTGCCCGCTGGGCGTGGCGCTCGGCGTGGGCTCGGCCGGCGTGGGCTCGGCCGGCGTGGGCTCGGCGGGCGCCGTCGGCTCAGGTGTCGGCTCAGGCGTCGGCGGTTCGCTCGGCGCGGGTTCGCTGGGTGTCGGAGCAGGCGTCGACCCCGGCTCGCTCGGGGACGGCTCGGGCTCGGGCTCGCTCGGCGACGGGCTCGGCGCGGGCTTCGGGGTCGGCTTCGGTGTGGGCTTCGGCTTCGTCGTCGGCTCGGGGGCAGGCTTCGTCTCGCCCTTGCCCGGCTTGCCGTCCGAGCCCTTGCCCGTGCCCGTGCCGGAGTCCTTGCCCGTCCCGCCTGCGGGAGCGTCCGGCCGCGAGGGCTGCGACACGTCGGGGTGGGCCGCGCCGTCCGCCGCTCGTCCGGTCGACGTCGCACCGGCCGCGGTGCGGTCGGTCGCGTCGTCCACCACGGCGCCGCGGCCGAACACGCCGCGGTCGCCCACGGGCCCGGCCGCGACGAACTCGAAGTGCCACGGCTCCGGCTTCGACCCGCCGGGACGCGCCCAGGCGGGGTTGTCCCAGCCGTGCTCGGGCGCGTGCGCACGCAACCAGCGGTACTCGGCGCTGCGCCCGCCGGAGATCGGCGCACCGAGGTCGACCGCGAGGCCCCACCCGTGGTTCGAGGTGCCCGGCACGGCGGCCAGGTGCGGCTTGCTGTGCGCCACCGCGACCTGCTCGGCGTAGGACCGGTAGGAGTCGGTGATCGGGATCGGGCGGCCGAACTCCCGCTCGAACGCCGCGTTCAGCGCCTCGAGGTGCTCGGCGGCGTCGCAGCGCAGCAGCTGTCCGGGGGCGAAGCCGAGCGTGCACAGCACGACGCTCGGGATGCGGCCGTTGGCGTAGCCGGTCGTGCTGTCGTACGCCGTGACGAGGCCGGGCAGGCCCTCGGCCGTGCGGCGCTCGCGGCCCGCTCCGCCGTCCGTCCGGGCCGTCGGGGCCTCGGGCCCGTCCGCCGGGGCGGAGGCCTCCAGGCGGGCGACGTGGTCGTCGACGGCGGCCGCTCGCTCGGCGGCGTCGAGCAGGTAGCTCAGGCGTACCGCTGCGGCGAGGAGGCGGCCGAACGTGACCGGTACGGGGTAGGCGGCCGGGTGCGTGACCGGGTACGCCTGGCGCCGCACGCCGAGGTAGGCGGCGACGAGGTCGTCGAGGGATCGCGCGGCCTGCGCCACGGCCGCGTCGTGCTCCGTGCCGCCGGTGCCCGTCAGTCGCTCTGCGCGGTCCAGGACGGCGAGCACCTGCGCCATCGCGACCCCGGAGAACCCGGCGTCGGCGCCGGTGAGGGCCGCTGCCTCCACGACGGGCTCGGCGGCCCGGGCGGCCGGTCCCGCTCCGGCCCGGTGCTCGGGTGGTGGCCCGGCCGCCTCGGCGGGGCGACCCGGCGCACCGGGCACCGTGCCGAGCAGCAGGCTGCCCGCGGTGACGGCGGCGAGGGTGCCGGCCCAGGCGGTGCGCACCGGGATGCGCCGGCCGGTACGGGGGAGACGGGGGACGAGCGACTTCGGCAGATCCGACACGCAGGGCCTCTCGTGAGAACGTGCTGGTATTACGCCGTCGACAAGTCAACGAACGGTAAAGCAGTATCACGGAAAGGCTACGCGTGTCCTGTCACAGCGGTGGACGGCGGCGTGCGCCCGAGCCTCGCTGCAAGTGACCCGGCCCGGTGCCAGACTGGGGGACCCGTCCGAACCCGTGACCCGCCTGCCCAGGAGGACCATGCGCCGCAGCGAGGCAGACGCCGTCGCCGGTCGCGGCACGGTGGCGGGCGACGGCCCCCGGGTCGTCCCCGGCGACGTCGTGCGCGCCGTCGCCGTGGTGAGCCTCGCCGTCGGACCCGTGACGCACGGCGGCGTCGCGGCGGCCCTGCTGTTCCTCGTCCTGGGCGGCACCGTCGTGCCGCGCGCGCTCGGCCTGCCCACCGTGCTGGACGTGACCTTCGGCGCGAGCCTGCTGCTCGCGGCCTGGGCCGCGCTGCTCGGCTGGTACGACGCCGTGTCCTGGCTCGACCTCGCCGTGCACGCGGTGTGCACGGGGCTGGTCGCGGCCGTCGGCGTCGAGCTGCTGCACCGCCTGCGGGTGATCACCGCGACGCCGGCGCCCGGGTGGGGGCGTGCGGGGCACGTCGCGGTGACGGCGGGCGTCGGTGCGCTGGGCGCCGTCCTGTGGGAGCTGGGGGAGTGGGCCGGGCACACGTTCCTCGACGACGACATCTCCGTGGGGTACGCCGACACCGTCGGCGACCTCGCGGCGGGCGCGCTCGGCGCGGCGGCCGCTGGCGTGGTCCTCGCGGCCAGGACCCGGGAGCCGGCGCGTGACTGACCGGCCCGTCACCGTGTCGGTGGTCGTCCCGGTGCGCGACGACGCCGCCGCCCTGGCCCACTGCCTCGCGCTCCTGGCCCGGCAGACGGTCGAGCCCCTCGAGGTCGTCGTCGTGGACAACGCGTCGACCGACGGGTCCGCCGACGTCGCGCGCCGGTTCGGCGCCGTCGTCGTGCCCGAGCCGCGCGTCGGCATCCCCGCTGCCGCCGCGACCGGTTACGACGCCGCGTCCGGCGACGTCATCGCGCGGCTCGACGCCGACTCGCGGCCGGGCCCGGACTGGGTCGAGACCGTGGTGCGCGAGATGGCGGCCGAGCCCGGCCTCGACGCCCTGACCGGGACCGGCCTGTTCCACGACGCGCCGCACGGCCTGCGCGCCGTGCTGTCGGTGGCCTACCTCGGGGCCTACTACGTGCTCGCGCACCTCGCGCTCGGGCACACCGCGCTGTGGGGGTCGTGCATGGCGGTGCGCGCGCCGGTGTGGCGGGCGGTGTGCGGCGACGTGGTGCGCGACGACCCCGAGGTGCACGACGACCTCGACCTCGCGTTCCGGCTCGGCCCGGGCCACCGGGTCCGCCTGCTGCGCACGTGGCGGGTCGGGGTGTCCGCGCGCAGCCTGCGCGGCCGGCGGCAGCGGCGCAGGCGGCTGGACCGCGCGTGGCGGACGCTGCGCCTGAACTGGCGGGTCGCTCCGCCGTGGGAGCGGTGGGCGCGTCAGCTCGGCGGGATCAGGCCGGCCTGGCGGTAGACCCGCCGCAGGTAGGCGAGCAGCTCGTCGCGGTCGATCTCGCCCGGCTGCAGGAGCCGGTAGACCAGTGCACCGACCGTCATGTCGAGCAAGGCCTCGACGTCCGTCCCCGCCGGGAGGTGCCCCTCGGCCGTGGCGCGCTCCAGCAGCACCAGCGCCGTGCGCCGACGGGGCAGCACATGGTGCTCCCAGAAGACCGCCAGGAGGCCCGGGTGCGTGGACCGGGCGCCGAACACGGCGGCGAGCAGCGCACGGTACTGCGGGTCGGCGAGCGCGTCGGCGGCCGTGGGCAGCGCGTCGTCGATGAGGCGCGCCATCTCGGAGTACGTCAGCCCGTCGTACGACGACGGCGGGTCACCGCCGCCGTCGAGCGTCCGGGCGGGCAGCCCCGCGCCGGCCGACTCGAAGGCCGCCGCGAGCAGTGCCTCCTTGCTGCTCCAGCGCCGGTAGACCGTCACCTTGCTGACGCCCGCCCGGCGCGCGACCTGCTCCATCCCGGCGCCCGCGACGCCGTCCGTCGCGAGCAGCTCGCGGGCCGCGGCCAGGATGGCGGTGTCGGCGGCGTCGCTGCG
>NZ_JABEMG010000230.1 GCF_013004695.1 Promicromonospora citrea | reverse complement strand
GACGCCGAGGAACACCAGCGGCCACCACATGAGGGGCGAGCCCTCGTGCGGATGCTGGTTCTCGGTCCAGCGCGGGCGGCGCCCGCCGAAGGTCATGAAGAACAGGCGGGTCATGTAGAACGCGGTGTAGGCCGCGGCGAGCTCCTCGACGACGACGGCGGTCGACCATGCGTCGGTGTGCAGGTGGTCCATGCCGAGGATCACGGTGGACCGCCCCTCCCGGCTGACCGCAGCGGGCAGGAACGCGGGGTAGCCGAACGGGGCGCAGCGGCGGCCCAGCGCGGCCACCAGGTGGTCCCGCGTCTCCTCCACGGTGTCCGTGCGGGGTCCGTCGTCCCGCGTCCAGACCAGCGCCGCGGCGTCGTGCCGCACGAGGTTCACGTCGCCTGCCGCGGCCCCGCGCACGGCCTCGACCCGCAGGTCCGCGTGCCGGGCGACGAGGCCGGTGAAGGCCGCCTCCAGCGCCGCGACGTCGACCGGCCCGTCCACGTCGAACGCGGCGGTGATCCACACGCTCGGCTCCCCCGCGGCGGCGCCCAGCAGGTGGTTGCGCTGGTTGAACGTCGGCACGGCGGGCGCGGGCGCGGCGCCGGGGCCCGGCCGCACGTCCCACGTGACGACCCGGCCCGGCGCCGGCTCCCAGAGGTCAGCCGAGACGACCCGCACCGGCCGCCTCCCGACGGGCCGCGCCGTCGCCCGCCGCCGCCACGAACGTCGCCGTCAGCTCCGCGAGGTACCGGTCGGTCGCGGCCTGCGCCGACGGCACGTCCGGCGTCTGCATCACGACGTAGAGCCGCTCGTGGTCGCGGTTGACCCAGAGCGAGGCGTTCGCCGTGCGGCCCTCGCCGGTGAAGTGCAGGCCCTCGTCGTACGCCCGGCGCCCGACGCCGGGGAAGCGCCGCAGGTCGAGGTAGCTGATGAGCTGCGGGCTGCCGAGCGAGGCCGGGTCGAGCACGCCGCCGACCAGCATGACGCCGAGCGCCGCGTGCACGGGCACCGTCGCGACGCGGCGCGCCCGCCGGAACGCGGCGTCCGCCTCGGGGAGCACCTCGGCGAGGCCGCCGCGGCCGACCGGAAAGGTCACCGGCGCGAAGTTGCAGAGCCAGCCCTGCGCCGTCTCGAGGCCGGGCCCGCGCGAGCCCACCACCGTGACGCCGAACCAGTCGGCGGCGCCGGTCAGCCGGGCGTCCGTGAGTGCGATGCCGGCGAAGACCGCGCCGGTGAACCGCGCCCCGTGCGCGGCGGCGAGCGCGTCCAGCCGGGCCAGGCCCGTGGCGTCGAGCAGGGTGGCGGTGCGGATCCGCACCGGGGCCGTCTCACCCGGGGCGAGCCCGAGGTCGAGCGCGAACCGGGGCAGCCTGCCCCCGTGGGCGGTCACCGCGTCGGACCACGCCAGGATCTCCGGCGCGTCCGGGGGCGTCCCGGCCGCCAGGGCGTGCTCGGCGCGCGCGTGGTCGAGGAACGAGCCCGCGGGCCCGGCGTCGGGCGACGCGCCGGCGAGCTCCTGCGCGTACAGCTCCTCGAGCTCGCTGAGCACCATGAGCTGCGAGGCGCCGTCGGTGAACGCGTGGTCGCAGCCCCAGAACACCGCGAAGCCCGAGCTGCCGGCAGGCACGACCACCCCGAGCGCGAACGGCGCCCAGGAGTCCGGCCGGCACCCGGCGTCGAACGTCGCGGTGAGGTGAGCCGTCAGCGCCTCGTCCCAGGCCGGACCTGCCTCCGGTCCGGGCACCTCGACCGTCTCGAACGCGACGACGTCGGCGGGCACGAGGTGGCGCACGGGCTCCGCGCCGTCGACGTCGAACCAGGTACGCAGACCCTCGTGGCGGCGGACGAACCGGGTCAGCGCGCGGGCGAGCGCCGCGCCGTCGAACGGGCCCGTCAGGTGCGAGGCGACGCCGGTCCAGGCACGGTGCACGCCGCCGGCCGCGCGTCGCGCGGCGTACGCGCGCAGGTGGTCGCCCTGGAGGAAGGACGGCGGACCCGCGTCCACCGGCGCCGACGCCGCCGCCGCGGCGGCCTCCGCAGTGGGGCGCACGTGCAGCACGCGGCCCGGGGTCGTCGTCCAGGTGCTCATCGCGCCGAGGATCACGCGACCGCCTCCCTCGGCTCGGCGGACCCGAAGGCCCGCAGGTGGGTGCGCAGCTCGGCGACCAGGCCGTCCATCGCGGCGTGCGCCTCGGGGGTGTCGGGGTACCGGGCCGACACGTTGAGCCCCTCGTGGGTCCGCAGGAACCACAGGTAGAGCTCGTCGGTGCCGTGGGCGGGGCTGCGCAGCGTCCGGGCGGACCAGTCGCTCCACCGCTCGGCGCCGGGCACGAACCGGGTGTCGACGTACGAGACCGCGAAGTGCGGGCCGTCGGCGATGCCGCCGAGCTCGGCGATGCGCGCGAACGAGTACCGCACGAGCGGCTTGCCCGCGGCGACGGCCGCGTGCACGCGGCCGACCGACTCCGTCAGCGCGTCGCCGTCCACGACGGGGTCGGCTCCCTGGTGCGTACGCAGCAGGGGCTCCGTCCCGCCCAGGTCGAGGTCCACGGGGCACAGCCCCACGTACCAGCCGACGGCGGCCGCGTGCTGGGGCGCGTACCGGGTGTGCATCGGCAGCACGAACCGGAGCCGGTCGAGGCCGTGCACCCGGCGTGCGGCGTGCGCGAACGCGGCGAGCACCCCGGACTGCGCCGACGCGCCGCGGGCCCGGCTGCGGGCGCTCAGCTCGTCGGTCTGGGCGACGGTCGCGAGCCACTCGGAGCGCGACGCCTGCGGGCGGGCGGCCTCGGCGGCGTCCGCCGGCGGGCGGGTCACGCCGTCGTACCGCGGGAAGGCGGCCCCCGGGCCGAGGAAGTCGAGCCAGCGGCGCACGGGCTCGCCGTCGGCCGCCAGCGTCATGGCCAGCTTGCGGTCCTCGGCGGAGAAGTCGACGTGCGAGCCGACCTCCAGCGCCTCCAGCTCGGCGTCCGGCACGCCGCGGCGGGCGGCGTCGTACAGCGAGACGATCTCCTCGAACCACAGGAGCTGGGAGTAGGCGTCCATGACCGAGTGGTCGGCGCCGAACGCGAGCACGAAGCCGGTGCCCGGCTCGTGCGGCGTCACGCTCGCGAGCACGCAGTGCGGCCAGGCGGTGGGCGAGACGTCGGCGAGCAGGCGGGGCAGCAGCGTCCGCACCTGGTCGGCGGTGAGGTCGCCGACCACGAGGTCGCGGACGGCCACCGCCTCCGCCGGCGCGGTCACGCGACGCCAGCCGCCGTCCCCCGCCGGCGTGACCGTCGTGCGCAGCACCTCGTGCCTGCTCAGCCAGGCGTGGATCGCGCGTCGCAGCGCCTCGGGCTCGTACGGCGCGGGCACCCGCAGCACCGACCCGATCCAGGAGCCGGGCTCGGAGTCGCGCAGGTGGGCCTCGTGCCCCGGCGACAGGTCGCGCGAGTCCTGCTGCCACCGCCCGGCGTCGGCGCGCGGCGTCCAGGAGGTCACGGTCCCGGCAGGCAGCTCGTAGGCCGACAGCTCGGTGTATTCCATACGTGCGGGTCCCTCGGATCGTTTTTCGGGCACGGCCGGCACGACGTCGGGCAAGCCCCGCAGTCCCCTTGCGGCGACCTTTATACCGGATATGCCGGGTGAAAGTTAGTCCCCCCGGTTCGGGCCGGTATGGTCTGCCCCCTGACCACGAAGGTGCCCGAACCGGACGGGAGACGAGCGTGACCCACCCGCCACGCACCCTGCGCCTGCAGTTCGCCGACGACATGTTCCTGCGCCGCCACGCCGGCCCGGTGAGCCCCGCGGTGAACCAGGTGCTGTGGCGCCTGGACGACCCGTACGACGCCGAACGGCTACGTGACCTGGCCGGACACCTCGCCGCGGGTGCGCTGCACCGGCGCGTGGTCCGCGCCCGCGTGCCCGGCGCCCGGCACGTCTGGGCGCCCGCGGCGACCCTGCCCGTGCTCGACCTGCAGACCGCGCCCGTCCCGGTCGGCGGCGTCGCCGCGTGGGCGCAGGCCCAGGCCGACGTGCCGCTCGACCCGGCCCGCGGCC
>NZ_JABEMG010000023.1 GCF_013004695.1 Promicromonospora citrea | reverse complement strand
GTCCAGCCCGCGGCCGCGCACCCCGGCGCGCACGTGCAGCGGGTGGCCTCCGGCCGGCAGACGGCGCGGCTGCGCCCGACCACGGGTCAGCAGGCGGCCCAGCCCGCCGCGCAGCAGGAGCAGGTCACGCGCCCCGTCGTCGTCGGGCAGGTGCAGCAGCCCGCCGCCGAGGCCGCACAGGCGGGGAACACCGCCGTGCTGCCGCCCGTCGGGGGCAGCCGGTGGACGGCGGCGGTCGCGCTCGACCCCGCCACGCCGCTCGCGGACCTGGCCCGGATCGTGCAGGAGGCACCGCACCTGCGCCCGCAGGTCGCCGCCAACCCCTCGACGTACCCGGCGCTGCTGGACTGGCTCGGCGCCCTGGGCGACCCCCAGGTCGACGCGGCCCTCCGCAGCCGCCGCTGAACGCCGCCCACCCCGCTCACGCCGGTCCGGCCACCGGTCCGGATCCTGGGCGGGGTGGGCGTCCCGGCCCCGGGCGGGGGTACAGTGGCGGCGTGCTTCACACGGTGAACCTCCTCCTTCGCTGCCGCGACGAGGCCTAGACAGGCCGGTCCTCGTCGCGGAGGCTTGGTGTGCCGGCCAACCTCACCGAGCGAAGGACAGATGATGGAGAACAGCGTCACCGCCACCACCCCCGGCGGAGTTCACGACACCGCAGGTCCCGTCCCCGGCGCCGCCGGCGGGATCATCGAGGACAACCCGCAGCAGACGTCGGGCATGCCGACCCAGAAGTACCGCCCGTTCCACGAGCAGATCCGCGTCGAGCTGCCCGACCGCACGTGGCCCACCAAGCGCATCGAGAAGGCGCCGCGCTGGTGCGCGGTCGACCTGCGGGACGGCAACCAGGCGCTCATCGAGCCGATGGACGCCGAGCGCAAGATGCGCATGTTCGAGCTCCTCGTGAAGATGGGCTACAAGGAGATCGAGGTCGGCTTCCCGTCCGCGAGCCAGACGGACTACGACTTCGTCCGCAAGCTCATCGAGGAGAACCGGATCCCCGACGACGTCGTGATCCAGGTCCTGACGCAGTCCCGCGCCCACCTCATCGAGCGCACCTACGAGGCGATCGCCGGCGCCAAGCAGGCGATCGTGCACCTGTACAACTCGACGTCGGTGCTGCAGCGCGAGGTCGTGTTCCGCGCCGACCAGGACGGCATCGTCGACATCGCGCTGGACGGCGCGAAGCTGTGCCGCAAGCTCGAGGAGACCGTGCCGGACACGCGGATCTACTACGAGTACTCCCCGGAGTCGTACACCGGCACCGAGCTGGAGTTCGCCGCGCGCATCTGCAACGAGGTCATCGAGGTCTTCGAGCCGACGCCGGAGCGCAAGGTCATCATCAACCTGCCGGCGACGGTGGAGATGGCGACGCCCAACGTCTACGCCGACTCGATCGAGTGGATGAGCAGGCACCTGAACCACCGCGAGAACGTCATCCTGTCCCTCCACCCGCACAACGACCGCGGCACCGCCGTCGCGGCGGCGGAGCTCGGGTACCTGGCCGGTGCCGACCGCATCGAGGGCTGCCTGTTCGGCAACGGCGAGCGCACGGGCAACGTCGACCTGGTGACCCTGGGCATGAACCTGTTCTCGCAGGGCATCGACCCGCAGATCGACTTCCACGACATCGACGGCATCCGCCGCACGGTCGAGCACTGCAACCAGCTCCCCGTGCACGAGCGGCACCCCTACGTGGGCGACCTCGTCTTCACGGCCTTCTCGGGCTCCCACCAGGACGCCATCAAGAAGGGCTTCGAGCACATGGCGGGGCGGGCCGAGGCCGCGGGCGTCGGCGTCGACGACCTGGACTGGGGCGTGCCGTACCTGCCGATCGACCCGCGCGACGTGGGCCGCTCGTACGAGGCCGTCATCCGCGTGAACTCGCAGTCCGGCAAGGGCGGAGTGTCCTACCTGCTCAAGACCGAGCACAGCCTCGACCTGCCGCGCCGCCTGCAGATCGAGTTCTCGCGCATCGTCCAGGAGGTCACCGACGCCGAGGGCACCGAGGTGACCGGCGGCGACATCTGGCGCATCTTCACCGACGAGTACCTGCCCGTCGAGGAGAACGCGACCGCCGGCCTGGAGCACTGGGGCCGCCTGACGCTGCGCGGCACGCGGGCCGTGTCGGCCGAGGGCGAGCAGGACACGCTCGAGGTCGACGTGACCGACCGCGGGCAGGAGCTGACCCTGACCGGTACGGGCAACGGGCCGATCGACGCGTTCGTCGACGCGATCGCGAAGGTGGGCGTCGACGTCCGCGTGCTGGACTACACCGAGCACGCGCTGTCCGAGGGCGGCGACGCCAGCGCGGCCGCGTACGTCGAGTGCGCCGTGGGTGACGACGTCCTGTGGGGCGTCGGCATCGACCCGTCCATCACGCTGTCGTCGCTGAAGGCGATCGTCTCGGCGGTCAACCGCGCGGAGCGCACCCGCTCCTGACCCGGCCCCACCCGCTCCTGACCCCGCAGCCGGCGTCTGCGGGGTCAGGGGAGGCGGGTGTAGGTGGCCTCGTAGCCCTCCGTGGTCTCGGTGTACGTCGTCTCGTCGCACGTGTAGCGGACGCGGGGGGTGCCGCTCGAGGGCTGGTACTCCTGCGTCCGGTCCCCGAGGGCCTTGACCACGCGGATGTCGCTGTGGTCGACGCCGGTCGTGGTGAGCACGCCGTCCTCGGTCCGCACCGGGTAGACGGCGGTGCCGGTCCACGTCTCGGTGTACTCGCCCGCGGAGGTGGGGGCGCGCAGCGGCTCGGCGTCGTCGTAGTGCACGAGCTGGGTGCCGTCCGGCCGGAACTCGGTGACCCGACCCTCGAAGCCGGTCGCGTCGAGCGTGAGCTCGGCGTTGACCTCGACCTGGGCGCTCAGCTCGTCGAGCTGCCAGCGGCCCACCAGGCACTCGTCGATCGCGGCGGACGGCGAGGGCGACGCGGACGGCGACACCGGCCCGCCCTCCGGCACGCCCGTCGGCAGACCCAGGCTGATCGCGGTCGCCCCGGCCCCGACCACGAGCACGAGCGCCGCCGCGGCGACCCAGGTGATCGGCCGCCGCCACAGACCGCGGCGGGCGGCGCCGGTAGCGGCCCCGGACGCGGCGGCGGGCTCCGGCGTCGTCGGCTCGGCGGCGGCCCGTGCGGCGGGGACCTTGACCACGGTCGGGGCGTCGTCGTCGCTGCCGCCCGTGCTGTCGCTGCCGCCCGTCGGGTCCGCGCGGAGCGCCGTCGCGTCGTCGTCGCGCAGGGCGGTCGCGTCGTCGTCCGGACCGGGGGCGGCGACGTCCGGACCCGGGACGATCTTCGTCGTCGCGGTGCGCAGGTCCGCCGGCACCTCGTTGACGAAGTCCAGCACCTCCTGCAGGCTCGGCCGGTCGTCCGGGTCCTTGGCGAGGCACGCGCGCACCAGGGGGAGCAGCCACGCGGGGCACGCGCCGAGGTCCGGCTCCTCGTGCACCACGCGGTAGTAGACGACGGTGGTGTCGCCCTCGCCGAACGCGCGCTGCCCGGTCGCGGCGTAGAGCGCGACGGCGCCGAGCGCCCAGACGTCGGCCGCGGGCGTGGACAGGCTGCCGCGCACCTGCTCGGGGGCCATGAACGACGGCGTGCCGACCTTGAGCCCGGTGCGGGTCAGCGCCGTCGAGTCCGACGCCTGCGCGATGCCGAAATCGATGACGAACGGCCCCTCCTGGCCGAGCAGGATGTTGGAGGGCTTGAGGTCGCGGTGCACGATGCCCGCCTGGTGCACCGCGCGCAGCGCCTCGGCGACGCCCGCGAGCACGCGCCGCACGTCCTGCTCGGGCAGCGGGCCGCCGGCCTGCACGACGGCGGTCAGCGACGGTCCCTCGACGTACTCGACGGCCATCCAGGGCTGGTCGCCGTCCGGGTCGGCGTCGATCAGCGTGGCGAGGAAGCGGCCCCGCACCTTCATGGCGGCGGCGGCCTCGCGGCGGAAGCGCGTGCGGAACTCGGGGTCCTGCACGTACTCCTTGAGGATGGCCTTCATCGCGAGCTTGCGTCCGGTACGGGTCTCGGCGAGGTAGACCACTCCCATGCCGCCGGCGCCGATGCGCCCGAGAAGCTGGTAACCGCCCAGCTCCCGCGGGTCGTTCGAGTCGAGCGGATGGATCTGCGGGGCTTCCCCTGAGCCTGGCGCGATCATGGTGGAAACATACCGGATTTCCTTGAATTCACCCGACAAGTCCGCCAGTGTGGAGCGCGATCTTCTCCGGAGATCAGTACCCAGACATCTCAGACACAGGGGGACGCATGAAGAGGAAGCTCGTGAGCCGCGCGCTCCCGTCCGCGCTCGTCGCGGGCGGGCTGCTCGTCGCGGGCACGATGTCCGCGACGGCGGCCGACGAGGCCGGTCGGGCGGCCGAGCAGACGCAGAGCGGGCTGGGCGGGCTGCTGACCGGCACCGTGGACGCGGTCGTCGGCGAGCACGGCGTCGTGGACACCACGCTCACCCAGGTCGGTGAGACCGTCGGCCAGGTCACGACGAAGGACGGCGCCGTCGACGACACCGTCAAGGGCGTCACCGGCGTGGTCGACTCCGTGGCGGGCCAGGACGGCGCGGTCGAGGACGTGGTCACCGGCGTGACCGGCGGTGCCACGGCGTCGACGCCGGCCCTGAAGAGCGACTCCCGCAACGCGGGCGGCCCGGTGGAGGACGTCGTGGGCGGCGTGACCGGCGCCGTCGACGCGGTGGCCGGCGAGAACGGCGCCGTGGACGACGTGCTGGGCGCGGACGCCCCCGAGCAGGGCGTGCTCGACAACGTGGCCGACGAGATCCTCGACGACGTCGGCTCGATCGGGGAGAACCTCGGCAGCGGCAACCTGCCCGGCGTCGTCGACGGCGTGGGCGGCGACGGCGGTGCCGTGGACGACCTGCTCGAGAGCCCGTCGTTCGCCGACAACCCCGGTGGCGGCGACCCGGGCCCCGGCGGCCCGGGCGGCCCCGGCGGCGGTGACGGCGGCGACGGTTCCGACGGCGGCATCGTGCCGATCGGCAACGGCCCCGGCACGGGCGGCCCCGACCCGCTGGCGCCGATCGGTGCCGACGGCGAGGCCACGGCCCCCGGCGCGCTCGCGGAGACCGGCGGTCAGGCCGCCGGTGCGGCCGCCCTGGCGCTCGGCCTCACCGCGGCCGGCGCCGCGATGGTGCGCGCACGGCGCCGCCTGCTGGAGGTCCAGGACTGACGTCCTGACCTGGGTCGCGGACGAGGTCCGCCTCCGCTGCCCCCGCGGGCGGGCGGGGGCGGACCTCGCGCCTATGCTCACCTCGTGCACCGACCCGTCACCATCAATTTCCACCCCGACCGCCTCGTCGCCGACGGCAGCGAGATGCTCCTGGAGCGCCTCGCCCGGGACGGCGTGTGGCGCTCGCAGTTCGAGACCGGCACGAGCAACGGCGGGCTCACCGCGCACGAGGGCGGCGACCGTTGGCGCTGGGAGCAGCGGATGTTCGGCGGCCGGTACGACGCGGCGCCCGCGCACGAGCGCCCGCGGTACGGCGCCCTGAACCACCGGGACCGGCCCGCCGGCGGCGCCGTCCGGTTCGGCTCCGCCCACCTGCGGCTCCGCCCGCACGTGCTGGAGCGCACCACGTTCTCCTACCCGGACTCGGTGTTCGAGCCCGAGCACGTCGCGGCGACCGACCCCACCCCGCTCGTCGCGCTCGCCGAGGCGGACGCGGTGAGCGGCGTGCACGACCTGCTGGACGACTACGTGGAGGCCCAGGTGCACGGCCCGGTCCGCCTGGCGGACGACGTCGCCGCGCTCGTGCTGGACCCCTGCTACCGCGACACCCCGGTGGCCGACGCGGCGGGCGCGCTGGGCGTCCCGGTGGAGTGGCACCACGGGTTCCGGCTGCACGTCGACGAGCTCGCCACGCGCCCCGCGTACCGCGGCCCGCGGATCGTCGACGTGGCCCGCGCCCTCACGGCCCGGCGTGCGCCGGGCGGGTGGCTGGACGCGCGCGTGGTGGGCGACGCCGTGCGGGCGGCCGAGCACGATCCGCAGGACCTGAAGAAGGTGTGGCACCACGTGGCCCGCTGGGGCGCGCCAGCAGCACACCGGCCAGGCTGACGGCGAAGCCGGCCACGGCGAGCGGGGACAGGGTCTCCCCGAACATCGCCCACGCCCACACGGCCGACACCGCGGGCGTCAGGTACAGCCACGTGCTCACCACCACCGGTCCGCGTGTGCGCCCGACGTAGAGGTACAGGCCGTAGCCGCCGACGAAGGCGAGGACGACGAGCCAGACCACGGCGACCCAGAACGTCGGGTCGGGGACGGGGGCCGCCTGCCCGACGGCGGACGCCACGGCGGCGAAGACGGCCAGCGTGACGACGCTCTGCACCGCGAGGGAGTCGAGCACGTCGTACGTGCGCCCGCCGGGCGCCGCGGGAGCGGACCACAGGGTGCCGAGCAGCGTGGCGGCGGACAGGGACAGCATGGCGCCGAGCGCCCACAGCGCACCGGCGATCCCCGTCCCGGCCACGGCGCCGGGCCCGACGGCGAGCGCGACGCCGACGAAGCCGATCGCGAGGCCGACCGCCTGGCGGGTGCCGCGGCGCCGCGACCCGTCCCTCTCCCCGCGCCGCACGAGCGCGAGGACGACGGCGACCACGGCGGGCTGCAGCGAGGCGAGCAGGGCGGCGGTCCCGGCGGGCAGGCCCTCCTGGACGGCGAGGAAGACCCCGTACAGGTAGCCGACCTGGCCGAGCAGCCCGAGCACGGCCTCGCGCCGCAGGTAGCGCAGCGTGTACCGGCGCCGGAGCGCCAGGACCACCACGACCAGGACGGGTGCCGCCGCGACGTACCGCCACAGGAGCGTGGTCGTCGCGGGGGCGACGGGCGCGGCGAGCGTCGCCCCGACGAAGCCCGAGCTCCACATCACGACGAGCAGCCCGGGGGCGATCCGGTAGAGGAGGCTGTGTCTCATCCTGCTACGTAACCACACAGGTCGGTATACTCGCAGTGAATCGCAGGAAGTCCACCGACGGAGGAGGCCACCGTGCCGCGACGCACCCCCAACCCGCACACGGCGGCGGGCGAGCGCATCCTCGCCACCGCGAGCGAGCTGTTCTACGAGCGCGGGATCCGCGGCGTCGGCGTCGACCTCATCGCCGACGAGGCGGGCGTGACCAAGAAGACGCTCTACGACCGGTTCGGCTCCAAGGACGACCTCGTCGCCGCCTACCTGCGGCGCCGTCGCGAGCGGTGGGTCGACTGGTTCTCCGCACGCCTCGCCGCCCGGGTCGCCGCGGGCGCGCGCCCGGGCGCCGAGCGGGTGCTCGCCGCGCTCGAGATCGCCGAGGAGTGGGCGCAGGACAACCGGCGCGGCTGCGCGTTCGTCAACGCGCACGCCGAGATCGGCGGCCTGGACCACCCGGGCAACGCGGTGGTGCTCGAGGACAAGCGGTACATGCTCGCCGCGTTCACCGACCTGCTGCGCGAGGCCGGGTACCCCGACGCCGAGGCCCGCGGCGCGCAGGTGCACCTCCTCTACGAGGGCGCGATCATCGCCCACACCACCCACGCCCAGCCCGACGCGTTCGGGACGGCGCGCGCCGCGGCCGCCACGCTGCTGGCGTCGACCGCGGCTCGCTGAGACTCCGCCGTCGACGGAGGCCGGAGCGCTACGTAGGCTTCTTGCGTGGACCCCAGGCACGCTGCAGCACCGTCGGCGGGCGCGCGATGAGCGCAGCGCTCGCGAGCCTGCTCGCCGTCCTGCTGTCCGCCCTCCTCGCGGCGTGGGCGGTGCTCGACGGTGCCGTCCAGGGCGTCGGTGCGACGCTGCTGCACGAGCGCGGCAAGGACGGCAGCGACCGGAGGCGCACGCCGGCCCGCCGCAGCCAGGTGCTCGACGCCGTCCGCCCGCTCCGGCTGCCGGGCGAGGCCGCGCTCGTGGGCGCCGTCGTCGTGCTCGTCCTCGCGTTCCCCGGGCCGGTCGCCGACCTGTGGCGGCTCGCGTACCCGCTGGTGGCGGCGCTCGCCGGGTCGCTCGTGGTGCGGGACGCCGCGGTGTGGCTGCGGGGCCGGCGGGCCGGGCAGGTCTGGCGCGACCTGTGGGAGGTCGTGCTGGTCGTGGCGAGCATCGTGCTCGCCGGGAGCTGGGGCGCACTCCTCGGCGTCGCGTGGGGGAACGGTCCGGCGGCGCTCGTGCTCGCCGTCGTGACGGTGGTCGTCACGCGCCTGCACGGCGACGCCGTCGTGGTGCGGCGGCTGCGCCGGACCCCTGCGCTGCCCGTCGTGGTCACCGCCGTCATGGTCGCGGCGCCCGTGGTCGGGACGGCGGTCGCGGCGTGGCCGCGGCTCGTCGGCGGCTGAGCCGGCGAACCGCCTGTACGCAATCCGGACGTATCGCCCTGAACGGTCTCGGGGTACCGGTAAAATCACGCCCACCATGACCATGAAGAACCGCATCGTCTGCGCGCTGCTCGGCGCGCTGGCCTTCGCCACCGCGACCCTGCTCCTGCCCTGGCTGCCCGAGGCGCTCGTGGGCCTGCTCGGGAGCGGCGGTGTGCTGCTCTTCCTCGCTGCCCTCGTGCTGCCCACCCACACGCGCCAGCCGCCGGTGCACAGCCTGACCATCCTGGACAAGGGCTACCTGAGCCCGGCGGAGATCCACCAGATCCTCGGCATCTGGCTGCCGTCGGGCAGCCAGGCGCTCGAGGCGCGGGACGCCCAGTGGACCGTCGCCCGGCACGTCGCGAAGTGGCGCGCGGACCACGTGGTCGAGGTCATGGACCACCACGGCGTGCTCGCCGAGCGGCGCGTCGACATGCTCTCGGTGGTGCAGTGGGTCGGCATCCAGCTGCTGCCCGCGTTCCTCGGCCTGGTCTTCCTCATCCCGACGCTCGCGATCACCGGGTTCGACAAGATCAGCATCAACTTCCTGCAGACGCTGCTGCTCTTCGTCGTCTGGGGCGTCGTGGCGCTCGTGGTGCGACGGATCCTCGAGAAGCACGTGATCCACCGGTTCGTGTGGGAGCCGGAGCTCACCGCCGACGGCACGCGGTTCGTCGAGCGCTGACGGGAGTGTCGGTGACTGGGGGCAGAATGGCACCGTGCCCCTGTACCGAGACGACGCGATCGTGCTGCGCACCCAGAAGCTGGGCGAGGCGGACCGTATCGTCACCTTCCTGACCCGCGAGCACGGCAAGGTGCGCGGCGTCGGCAGGGGCGTGCGGCGCACGTCGTCGAAGTTCGGCGCTCGGCTCGAGCCGTTCATGGCCGTCGACGTGCAGCTCCACACCGGCCGCAGCCCGCGGCCCGGCATGGGGCTGGACACCGTGACGCAGGTCGAGACCATCGGCGCGTACGCGCGCCGCATCTGCGAGGACTACGGCCTCTACACCGCCGGCACCGTCATGCTCGAGGCCGCCGACCGGCTGGTGGCGCAGGAGCACGAGCCCGCGGTGCAGCAGTACTGGCTGCTCGCGGGCGGCCTGCGGGCCCTCGCCGAGCGCCACCACGACGCCGGGCTGGTGCTCGACTCCTACCTGCTGCGGGCGCTCGCCGTCGCGGGGTGGGCGCCGTCCTTCGAGGACTGCGCCCGCTGCGGTGCGCCCGGCCCGCACCAGGCGTTCAACGTGGCGCAGGGCGGCGCCGTCTGCCCGCGGTGCCGCCCGCCGGGCTCCACGGCCCCGGCGCCCGAGACCTTCGCCCTGCTGTCCTCGCTGCTCGCGGGCGACTGGGCGACCGCCGACGCGTCCGACGCGCGGCACCGCAAGGAGGCGAGCGGCATCGTCGCCGCCTACGGCCAGTACTACCTGGAGAGAACGTTGCGATCGTTGAAGATGGTGGAACGCTGATGGCGCGCGGCACGGCACGGGAGCTGGTGGCGCCGTTCGCGCACCCGTCCGGCGAGCGCGCTCCGCAGATCCCCCGCGAGTTCCTGCCCCGGCACGTGGCCATCGTCATGGACGGCAACGGCCGGTGGGCCAACGCCCGTGGCCTGCCCCGGATCGAGGGGCACAAGGCGGGCGAGAACTCGCTGCTCGACGTCGTGGCGGGTGCCGTGGAGGTGGGCGTCGAGTACGTCTCCGCCTACGCGTTCAGCACCGAGAACTGGAAGCGGTCGCCCGAGGAGGTGCGCTTCCTCATGGGGTTCACGCAGGACGTGATGCGGCGCCAGTGCGACGTCATGGCGTCCTGGGGCGTGCGCATCCGCTGGGCCGGGCGGCGTCCGCGGCTGTGGAAGTCGGTGATCGACGTGCTGCAGGAGGCCGAGGCGCGCACCCAGGACAACGACCGCTGCACGCTGACGATGTGCGTCAACTACGGCAGCAGGGCCGAGCTCGCGGACGCCGCCGCGGCCATGGGGCGCGACGTCGCGGCCGGGCGGCTCGACCCGCGGCGGATCACCGAGAAGACCGTGCAGAAGTACCTGTACCTGCCCGACGTGCCGGACGTCGACCTGTTCCTGCGATCCTCGGGCGAGCAGCGCACGTCGAACTTCATGCTGTGGCAGGCGGCCTACGCCGAGATGGTGTTCCTCGACGAGCCGTGGCCGGACGTCGACCGGCGCCACCTGTGGAAGGCCGTCGAGGAGTACGCCCGGCGCGACCGGCGGTACGGCGGGGCGCTCGACAAGCCGGAGCAGCCGGCGCGGTGACGCACCGAGGCGGGGCCGGGACGCGCCCGGCCCCGCCTCGGTGCGTGCGTCACTCGGCGAGGACCGCCGCGAGCGCGTCGATCAGCTTCGGCATGCCCTCGGGGTACTCGACCGAGAGCGCCGTGGGCGGCGAGACCGCCGAGACCGCGACGGTGCCGACCTGCTGGGCCACCTTGCCGTCGGCGACGGCGGGCAGGGCCTGCAGCTCCTTCTTGGTCGGCAGGGCCTCCGCCTCCTCCTCGGTGTAGGTGTAGGCCACGATCACGTCGGACTCGAGCTTGTCGAGCTCCTCGTAGGACAGCGTGTAGAAGAACTCGTCGTCGTCCGGGGCGAGCTCCTCGACGGCCGGTGCGGTCTCGAAGCCGAGGCCCTCGAGGAACCCGGCGCGCGGGTCGCCGGCGCGGTACACGTAGATGAGGCCCTCGGCGGGGGAGTCGACGATCGCGGCGACGGTCTGGCCCGCGAACTCCGGGTGCGCCTCGGCCTGCTCGGCGAGGTAGTCGTTGATCTCGGCGACCTTGGCCTCGCCCGCGGCGCTGCGGCCGAGCGCGGCGTCGGTCGCGGTGATGATCTCGTCCCACGGCGTCTGCCACGGCGTCTCGGGGTAGGCGACCGTCGGCGCGATCTCGCTGAGCAGGTCGTACTGCTCCTGCGTGATGCCGGAGTAGGTGGCGATGATGACGTCGGGCTCGGCGGCGGCGAACTCCTCGTAGGGCACCGTGGCGCCGGACTCGGCGTCGGTGAGGACCGTCGGGTGCTCGACGCCCGCCTCGTCGTAGGCCTCCTCGACCCACGGCAGGAGGTTGCCCTCGCCGACCGTCCAGGTCTGCTCGGCCACGGCGACGGGGAAGACGCCCGCCGCGATCGCGGCCTCGGTCGAGCCCCAGCCCCACGTGGCGACGCGCTCGGGCGCCTCCTCGATGACGGTCTCGCCGAGCGCGTGCTGGATGGTCAGGGGGAACTCGTCGGTCGCGCCCGCGGCGGCGGACGACGACGGCGTCGCGTCGTTCCCGGCGGGCTCCTCGGCGGCGCAGCCGGACAGGGCGAGGGCGGATGCTGCGGCAAGGCCGGCGGCCGCTGCGAGGGAACGGCGAAGGCGCACGGTGACTCCCGGTGTCGGTCGAACGACCGGCCGGTGCCGGTCGAGGTGAGGTCAGCCTAACCACATTTGGTCACGGCGATGTTGCGGAATTCGTCGGGTTCCGGGTGAGGAACGCCACGGGGGTGAAGTCGGTCAGGCGCCCGCGTGGAACCGGCCGACGGGCACCACGAGGGGCGAGCCCGCGACGGGGTCGGGCACCACCTGGGCGCGCAGCCCGAACGCCTCGTCGACGACCTGCTGCGTGAGCACGTCCGCCGGTGCGCCCTCCGCGACGACACGGCCGCCCGCCATGACGACGAGGTGGTCGGCGTACCGGGCGGCGAGGTTGAGCTCGTGCAGCACCATCGCGACCGTCGTGCCGCGCGCGCGGTTCAGCTCGGTGAGCAGGTCCAGGAGGTCGAGCTGGTGCCGCACGTCGAGGAACGTCGTGGGCTCGTCGAGCAGCACGATGTCGGTCTGCTGCGCCAGCACCATCGCGATCCAGACGCGCTGCCGCTGACCGCCGGAGAGCTCGGCGACCGGCCGGTCGGCGATCTCCGCGACGCCGGTCGACTCCAGCGCGGTGGCGACCACGGCGTCGTCGTCGGAGGAGTGCCGGCCGAACCAGCCCTGGTGCGGGTAGCGGCCGCGCGCGACGAGCTCGGCGACGCGGACGCCGTCGGGCGCGATCGAGGACTGCGGCAGCATGCCGACCTTGCGGGCGAGCTCCTTGCGGGACATCGAGCCGATGTCGGCGCCGTCGAGCGTGACGCGGCCGCCGTCGAGCGGGTGCAGGCGGGCCATGCCGCGCAGCAGCGTCGACTTGCCGCAGGCGTTCGGCCCGACGACGGCGGTGATCTTGCCGTCGGGCAGCGTCAGGTCGAGGCCCTCGATGACGCGAAGGCCGTCGTAGCCCAGGCTGACGCTCTCGGCACGCAGGGTGGTCATCGGCTCCTCTTCTCGGTCGTGGCGAGCAGCCACAGCAGGTAGGGGGCGCCCACGAGCCCCGTGACGACGCCGACGGGCGCGGGGACGCCGAGCACGGCGTGCTGTCCGACGACGTCGGCGAGCAGGGTGAGCGCGGCACCCGTGACGGCTGACGCCGTGAGCGCGGCGCCGCCGTCGTTCACCAGGCGCCGGGCGATGGCGGGTGCGACGAGGGCGACGAACGCGACCGGCCCCGACGCGCTCGTGGCGAGCGCGACGAGCGCGACGGCGAGCAGCAGCGTGCCCACGCGGGCGGCGTCGACGTGCACGCCGAGCGCGCGGGCGTTGTCGTCGCCCAGGGACAGCGGGCCCTGCGTCCGGGCCAGGGCGGCGACGGCGACGCAGAGCACGAGCGCGCCTGCCGCGACGAGCGTGAGCTGCTCACCCCTGATGTCGGAGACCGAGCCGACCGTCCAGGTCAGCACGGCGGCCGCCTCGTGCTCCTGCGAGCGCGCCATGGACCACGCGATGAGGGACGAGCACAGGTACGCGAGCCCGACGCCGACCAGCACGAACCGGATGGAGTGCAGTCCCTTGCGCCACGCGAGCAGCCAGATCGCGAGCGCGACGACGCCTGCCCCGGTGAACGCGGTGGCCGACAGCGCCACACCGCTCAGGCCGAGCACGAGCATGCCGGTCACGGCGCCCAGGCTGGCGCCCGTCGAGATGCCGAGGATGTCGGGGGAGGCGAGCGGGTTGCGCAGCGTCGACTGGAAGAGGGCGCCGGCGAGGCCGAACGCGGCCCCGACCACGACGGCCGCCTCGATCCGGGGCAGCCGCAGCCGCTGGACCACGAACACGTCGCCCGGTTCGCCCAGGCCGACGACGCCCGCGACCGCCTGGCCGGGCGTGAGGCCCGCCGCGCCCACGAGGAGCGCCCCGGTGCCCGCGGCGAGCACGACGAGCACCATGCCCGCCACGACGAGGAGCTGTCGGCGGCGGCGAGCGGTGCGCAGGTCGGCGACGGTGGTGAGCAGGGTCATCAGGCACCCGCCACGGTGCGGCCGCGCGCGACGGCGACGAGCACGGGGGCGCCGAGCAGCGCCGCGACCACGCCGGCCTCGAGCTCGGAGCGCGGCAGGACGAGGCGGCCGAGCACGTCGGCGGTCAGGAGCATGACCGGGCCGAGCAGGGCGCCGATGCCCATGATCCACCGGTAGTCGGTGCCGACGAGGCGGCGCGCCGCGTGCGGGACGACCAGCCCGACCAGCGCGATCGGCCCGGCCAGGGAGGTCGCGGTGCCGGCCAGCAGCACGATCGCGACGGAGGCGAGGGCCCGGGTGGTGCCGACGCGCTGGCCGAGGGCCGTGGCGACGTCGTCCCCGAGGGCGAGCATGGTGAGGCGGTGGGCGAGCACGGCGGCGAGCACCACGCCGACGACGGCGAACGGCCACAGCCAGGCGACCGTGTCCAGGCCGCGGCCGGTGAGCGAGCCGACGGACCAGAAGCGGTACAGGTTGAACGCCTGCTGGTCGCGCAGCAGCACGAGGGTGATGAGCGGCGTGATGAGCGCCGTGACCGCCGCGCCGACCAGCGCGAGCCGGACCGGCTGCCCGCGCCCGACGGAGAAGACGATCGCCGCGGCCGCGGCCGCGCCGAGGAACGCGAACCAGACGTAGCCGATCGGCGACGTGATGCCGAACAGCCACACCGCGCAGACGACCGCGAGCGACGCGCCCGAGTTGAGGCCCAGCAGGCCGGGGTCGGCGATCGGGTTGCGGGTGACGCCCTGGATCACCGTGCCCGCGCACCCGAGCGCGATCCCCGCGACCAGACCGACGACGGTGCGCGGCAGGCGCTGGTCGAGCACGACGTCGTGGTCCATGAGCCCGTCGACCGGGGCGGTCAGCGCCCGCCAGACCTCGGCCGGGGCGATGTCGCGGACCCCGAGCGCGAGGCTGGCGAGCACCACCAGCACCAGCGCGGCGAGGGCGACGAGCACCGCGAGCGCACGCCGCCGGGCGCGGTGCGCCACGGCCTGCGCGCCCTCACGGCGCGCCGCGGGTGCGGCCGCGGGTGAGGTAAGCATTGCCTAAGCATTTCACAGCGCGAGGGGTGCCCGGAACGGTCTGACGTGCGTGGCAAACGTCACTCCGGCCGCGCCGCGGCGGCCTCGCGTCTGCCGACCTACTCGCAGCCCCAGCCGTCGTGGTCGCCGTCGAGCCGGTGGTAGTCCTTCCCGGTGATCCGGACGGTCTTGCGGATGTCCTTGCAGTCCAGGTCCGGGTTGTCGGGCGTGACGGGGCACTGCCACCGGCCGGAGGTCCAGACGCAGACGGACTCGCGGGCGTTCGCCGAGCGGAGCTTCCCCTTCGCGCCCCCGAACGTCACCGTCCAGGTGCCGGAGTTGAGCGCCTTGGCCTTGTACGTGTAGCTGCCGGCCGTGCCTGTCTTGAGAACCTTCACCTTGCGCTTCTTCACCGGACCGGCCGGGTCGAAGTACACGGTGAGCGTCCGCCCGGACAGGACCTGCCACTTCCCGCCCTTCTTGTACTTCAGCGTTCCCTTGAGCGTGACGGTCGAGGTCCGCTTGACGGTGTCGGACGCGGCCTTCGTCGTCACGCTCGTCGGGTAGACCGTTGCGGCCTGGGCAGGGGCTGCGGACAGGAGGAGCGCGAGCGCGCTCACGAGCGCGACGACGCCGCGCCGGACCGTGGACCGGGTCAGGGGCCGGGTCATGGGCTGGTTCATGGGGTGATCAGAACCTCTCGGGTGCTCGGGGCGCCGCGGGTGCGGTCCCTACCCTTGTGCGGAGTCCCGGGCCTCGCGGACATGACTCAGAACGCGTCGCCTTCACCCGGGTGAACCCGCGCGCGGAGCTGTTGCTCGGGGTCGACAACATCTACTCGCCGTGACACAAGCGTGCGGGTCGGACCGCGCCGGAGCCGGTCGGGGCGATCGGTCCGGGTGGCCCTGTCCGGGTGGTCTGTCCGGGTGGTCCGTCCAGGTGGCCCCGTCCGGGCGCGACATCCTCCCGGGTCTGTTGCTCGGTGTCGACAACGTCCACTGACCGCAACCTGTTCGGGAGGAGGTCGCCCTCGGCGCGAGTCCCGGATGTCGTTGTTGTCCGATGTGGGGTGCGGTCGACCCGGTCAGGCACCCAAGCCCGTTCGGGGCACGCGAGGTTGTCCACAGGGCGCGATTCTCGTCCGGCGGGGCCGCCGCCGAACCGGGACGATGGGTGACGACCACAGGTGACGCTGGCTTGGGGACAGGGCGCGTGCAGAGACGGGGGCGGGGATGGCGGGAACACCACAGGCGACCGGGGTGACGGTCGACGTCGGCGGGCTGGTGAAGCGGGCGCGGTACGCGGCCGGGCTGACGCAGGAGGCGCTGGCCGCGCGAGCGGGGGTCGCGCGGGCGACGGTCGCGGCGATCGAGACCGCGTCGCGGTCGCCGTCGTGGGCGATGCTGTCGCGGGTGCTGGCCGCGGCGGGGAAGCAGCTGCGCGTCGAGCTGGAGCAGCTCGACGACGACCTGCTGCGGGACCTGGCGGCGCGGGCCGGGGACACCTCGGCGGCGGACGACCTGAGCATGACGGTGTCGATGATGGACGGCCTCGACGACCTCGGCTACCGGTTCGAGGGGCTCGCGGCGGCCGCGCTGCTCGGGGCGCCGATCGCGCTCCCCGACCCGCTGGAGCTCGCGCTGCCGGAGGGGCCCGACGCCGTCGCCTGGCTCGTGGGGCTCCTGCGGACCGGCGCGGCGGAGGTGACGCCGCTCGGGCGGTCCTCGCCGCTGGGCGGTGTGCGGTCGCAGGAGGGTGTCGCGCGCCTCGTCGAGCTCGGGCAGGACGGGCGGTTCTTCATGGAGTACTGGCTCAAGAACTTCCTCGTGCGGTTCGCGCCGCGCGATGAGGCCGGGCGCTCCGTCGCGGTCGTGGGGGAGAGCGGACCGCTGCGGGTGCAGCCGCTGCCCGAGATCGAGGCGAGCGACCCGTACACCGTGCGCGTCCTGCGGCTGCTGCGGGAGCAGCCGCAGGACGCGCGCGGCGGGTGACGCGGGTCGGTCAGGCGCCGACGAGGTGCCCGGCGAGGTAGCCGACCACCTTGTCGAGCGAGACGCGCTCCTGCTGCATGGTGTCGCGGTGGCGGATCGTCACGGCCTGGTCCTCGAGGGTCTCGAAGTCCACGGTGAGGCAGAACGGCGTGCCGATCTCGTCCTGGCGGCGGTAGCGCTTGCCGATCGCCTGCGTGACGTCGTAGTCGACGTTCCAGTGCTTGCGCAGCTCGGCGGCCAGCGCCTCGGACGCCGGGAGCAGCTCCGCCGTCTTGGACAGCGGGAGGACGGCGGCCTTGACCGGGGCGAGGCGCGGGTCGAGGCGCAGCACCGTGCGCTTGTCCACGCCACCCTTGGTGTTGGGCGCCTCGTCCTCGCTGTACGCCTCGACGAGGAAGGCCATGAGCGAGCGGGTCAGGCCGGCGGCCGGCTCGATGACGTACGGGAAGTACTTCTCGTTCGTCACCGGGTCGCGGTACGACAGGTCCTTGCCGGAGCTCTCCGAATGGGTCTTGAGGTCGAAGTCCGTGCGGTTGGCGATGCCCTCGAGCTCGCCCCACTCGCTGCCCTGGAAGCCGAAGCGGTACTCGATGTCGACGGTGCGGGTCGAGTAGTGCGACAGCTTCTCCTTCGGGTGCTCGTAGTGGCGCAGGTTGTCGGCCGAGATGCCCAGGTCGGTGTACCAGGCGGTGCGCTGGTCGATCCAGTACTGGTGCCACTCCTCGTCCTCGCCCGGCTTGACGAAGAACTCCATCTCCATCTGCTCGAACTCGCGCGTGCGGAAGATGAAGTTGCCCGGCGTGATCTCGTTGCGGAACGACTTGCCGATCTGGCCGATGCCGAACGGCGGCTTCTTGCGCCCTGCCGCCGCCACGTTGGCGAAGTTCACGAAGATGCCCTGGGCGGTCTCGGGGCGCAGGTAGTGGAGGCCGGACTCGTCCTCGACCGGGCCGAGGTAGGTCTTCAGCATCATGTTGAAGTCGCGGGGCTCGGTCCACTGGCCGCGCGTGCCGCAGTTGGCGCAGACGATCTCGGCGAGGCCGCCCTCGGGCGCACGGCCCTTCTTCTCCTCGAACTCCTCGATCATCTGGTCCTCGCGGAACCGCTTGTGGCACGAGAGGCACTCGGTGAGCGGGTCGGTGAACACGCCCACGTGACCCGAGGCGACCCACACCTGGCGCGGCAGGATCACGGACGAGTCGAGGCCCACGATGTCGTCGCGGCTCGTGACCATCGCACGCCACCACTGGCGCTTGATGTTCTCCTTGAGCTCCACGCCGAGCGGGCCGTAGTCCCACGCAGAACGCGTTCCGCCGTAGATCTCACCCGACGGGAAGACGAAACCTCGTCGCTTCGCGAGCGAGACGACGGCGTCGAGCTTGGCGGTCTGCGCAGAGCGCACTGACTTGTCGGACACGGGGGTCTCTCCAGGGAACAGGGGCTGACGATGATCGCCCAGCCTACCGTCAGGCCCGGTCGGGACCCTGACGAATACTCGCGTGACGGACCTCTCGGGGCCGGGTCTTTGACAACGGTTCTCACGCCGCGTGAGAATCGTTCTCATGACTTCGACCCGCGCCGCCGGCGCCGCCCTGACCGGACTCGCCCTCGCGGGCGCAGCGACCCTCGCGGGCTGCGGCGCGCAGGGGGCGGACGGCTCGGGCGGCGGAGGCGGCGGCGGGCAGGACGGCGTGACCGTGCTCGCGTCGTTCTACCCCCTGCAGTACGTCGCGCAGCAGGTCGGCGGCGACCTCGTCACGGTCGACAACCTCACGCCGCCCGCGGCCGAGCCGCACGACCTCGAGCTGTCCCCGGCGCAGGTCCGCGAGATCGGCACGGCGGACGTCGTGGTGTACCTCTCCGGGTTCCAGACCGCCGTGGACGAGGGCGTCGAGGCCCGGGCTCCGGAGCACGTGGTCGACGCCGCCGACGTCGCCGAGCTGGTCGAGCACGACGAGGGCACCGACCCGCACTTCTGGCTCGACCCGAGCCGGCTCGCCGCCGTCGGGCAGGCCGTGGCCGACACGCTGGCCGAGGCCGACCCCGAGCACGCCGACGAGTACGCGGCCGGTGCGCTCCAGCTCGGCGAGCAGCTCGACGACCTGGACCAGGAGATGGCCGACGGGCTCGCCGCGTGCCAGGGCGCGACCCTCGTGACGAGCCACACGGCGTTCGGCTACCTCGCCGACCGGTACGCGCTCGAGCAGGTCGGCATCTCGTCGCTCGACCCGGAGGCCGAGCCGTCGCCCGCGCGCCTGCGCGAGATCAGGGACGTCGTCGAGGCGAACGGCGTGACGACGCTGTTCTCCGAGACGCTCGTCAGCCCGCGCGTGACCGAGACGCTGGCCGACGACCTCGGCGTCCGCACGGCCGTGCTCGACCCGCTGGAGGGGCTGTCGGAGGACGCCGCCTCGGCGGGCGACGACTACGTGTCCGTGATGCGCGCCAACCTGGCCGCGCTCGAGGAGGGGCTGGTGTGCGCATGAGCACCGACCACCCGGCAGTCACGGTCGTCGAGGCCCGCGCCCTGCACTTCCGCGCGGGCGCGAGCCACATCCTGCGCGGCGTCGACCTCACGGTCCGGCGCGGCGAGGTCGTCGCGCTGCTCGGCGCCAACGGGTCGGGCAAGTCGACCCTCGTGAAGTCGCTCGTCGGCATCAACGCCCCGACCCAGGGCGAGGCCCGGCTGCTCGGCGCCCCGGTGGGCAGCGGCGTCGACTGGAGCCGCGTCGGCTACGTGCCGCAGCGCTCCGGAGCGGGCGGCGGCATCCCGTCGACGGCGCAGGAGGTCGTCGCCTCCGGCCTGCTGCACGGCCGCAGGCTGCGCCTGCCGCGCGGCTGGCGCGAGCGTGTCGCGGCCGCCCTGGACCAGGTCGGCCTCGGCGACCGCGGCGGCGACCCCGTGCATCTGCTCTCCGGCGGGCAGCAGCAGCGCATCCTCATCGCCCGCGCCCTGGTGCGCGAGCCCGACCTGCTCATCCTCGACGAGCCCGTCGCGGGCGTCGACGTCGCGAGCCAGGAGGCGTTCGCCGCCACCATGCGCCGCCTCGTCGACGACGGCCTCACCGTTCTCGTCGTGCTGCACGAGCTCGGCGAGCTCGAGCCCCTCGTCACCCGCGCCGTCGTGCTCGGCCACGGCAAGGTCGTGCACGACGGCGCCCCGCCCCGCCCGCGCGAGGACCACGACCGCGCGGGCCACCGCCACCAGCACCCGCACGCCGACGACAACACCCTCGGCGAGCAGGCCAGGGCCCTCGACCTGGAGGTCCGCCCGTGATCACCCTCATGCTCACCGACCCGTTCATGCAGCGCGCGCTGCTCGCCGCGCTGCTCGTCGGCGTCACCGCACCCGTCGTCGGCACCTACCTCGTCCAGCGCAAGCTCTCGCTGCTCGGCGACGGCATCGGCCACGTCGCCCTCACCGGCGTCGCCCTGGGCTGGCTCGTCGGCGTGGGCGCGGGCCTGACCCCGAACGACGCCCTCGCCGTGCCCGGCGCCGTCGTCGCGGCCGTCGTCGGCTCCGTGCTCATCGAGGTGGTCCGCCGCCGCGGCCGCACCTCGGGCGACCTGGCGCTCGCGATCATGTTCTACGGCGGCATCGCGGGTGGCGTGCTGCTCATCGGCATCGCGGGCGGCTCGGCCGGCAACCTCATGCAGTACCTGTTCGGCTCGATCTCCACGGTGTCCGACGCCGACCTCTGGCTCACCGTCGTGCTGTCCGCCGTGGTGCTGACCGTCGGCGTCGGCCTGCGCCACGCGCTGTTCAGCGTCAGCCACGACGAGGAGTTCGCCGTCGCGTCGGGACTGCCCGTGTGGGCGCTCAACGTCGTCGTCGCGGTCGTGTCGGCGCTGACCGTCACCGTCGCGATGCGCGTCGTGGGGCTGCTGCTCGTCAGCGCGCTCATGATCGTGCCCGTCGCCGTGGCGCAGCAGGTGACGCACGCGTTCGGGCGCACGATGCTCACCGCGAGCGTCGTCGGCGTCGTGGTCTGCGTGTCCGGCCTGACGATCACGTACTGGCACAACGTCTCGCCCGGCGCGACTATCGTGGTCCTCGCCATCGCGGTCTACGCCGTGGTGTCCCTGGTGGCACCGCTGCTCACGCGAGGCCGCCCTGCGGGTGACCCCCATCCCGACCTGCCCGACGACGTCGACCTCCCCGCCGCCGCCACCGAGCGCGCGGCGGCTGCCGCAAAGGAGTGCCGCTGATGGCCGCACGCATGACCCGCCAGCGGGCCGCCGTGGTCGAGGCCCTCGACGAGCTCGCCGACTTCCGCTCCGCGCAGCAGCTCCACGAGACCCTGCGCGCCCGCGGGGAGTCCGTCGGGCTCGCCACCGTGTACCGCGCGCTGCAGGCGCTCGCCGAGGCGAGCGAGGTCGACGTGCTGCGCGCCGAGGACGGCGAGAGCCTCTACCGCCGCTGCGCGCGCCGCGAGCACCACCACCACCTCGTGTGCCGGCACTGCGGCCGCACCGTCGAGATCGACGGCCCCACGGTCGAGTCCTGGGCGTCCAAGGTCGCGGCGGCGCAGGGGTTCGACGACATCGAGCACACGATCGAGCTGTGGGGCACCTGCGCGGACTGCCGCGCGTCGTCGAAGGGCTGATCCGGAGGAACAATTCCGGTGTGGATCCACTCCCGCCGGAGAGCGTGGCAGGATGCGTGCATGACCTCCGCGCGCCGCCTCCCTGACCGCAGGGGACCGCTGCCCGCGCAGGCCGAGGTGGTCGTGGTCGGCGGCGGCGCCATCGGCGCGTCCGTGGCCTTCCACCTCGCCGAGGACGGTGCCGACGTGCTGCTGCTGGAGGCCGACGAGCTCGCCTCGGGCAGCTCGGGCAAGCCGATCGGTGGCGTGCGCGCCCAGTTCTCCGACCCGGCGAACATCGACCTCGGGCGCCGCAGCCTCGAGCTCTACGAGGACTTCGCCCGCCGGCCCGGCGCCGACATCGGCCTCGAGCAGCCCGGCTACCTGTTCCTCCTGCCGGAGCCCGCCGACGTCGCGCTGTTCGAGGAGTCGGTCGCCCTGCAGAACGAGCGGGGCGTCGCGAGCCGCATGCTCGACGCCGACGCCGTCCGGCGGCTCAACCCGTACGTCGACGTCGGGCGGTACGCCGGGGCCGCCTACGCCGCGCGCGACGGCTTCGCCCACCCGAAGGCCGTCGTCGAGGGGTATGCGGCCGGCGCGGAGGACCACGGCGCCCGTGTGCGGACCCACGTCGCGGCGACCGGCTTCGAGGCGCGCGACGACCGGCTCGTCGCGGTCTGGACGGACCAGGGGCGGGTGCGCACGAACGCCGTCGTGCTCTGCGCGGGCGCGTGGAGCCGGGACGTCGCCGCCAAGGCGGGCCTCGACCTGCCCGTCGACCCCTACCGGCGGCAGATCGGCTTCACGCCGCCGCTGGACCCCGCGCCGTCGCGCATCCCGTTCACGATCGACTACGGGACGACGTTCTACTTCCACAACGCCGCGCCCGACGGGCTGCTGCTGGGCATCGCCGACCCCGCGACGCCCGTCGCGTTCGAGCGCACCTACGACCCGTCGTGGCTGCCGCTGCTGCGCGACGCGATCGGCGCGTGCGCGCCCGGCCTGGCCGACGTGCCCGTCGCCCGCGGCTGGGCCGGCCTGTACGAGACGACCCCCGACCGCAACGCCCTCGTCGGCGAGGCCGCCGACGTGCCGGGCCGCGTGCTGTACGCGACCGGCTTCTCCGGCCACGGGTTCCTCCAGGCGCCCGCCGTCGGCGAGGTCGTCCGTGACCTGTACGCCGGACGCACCCCGCGCGTCGACGTGTCGGGGTTCGACGCGCGGCGGTTCGGCGGCGGGCAGCCCGAGACCTCCACCGGCCCGGGGCGACGCGGCCCCGAGTCGCACATCATCTGACGGACAGGAGAGCACCGATGCCCACGTTCCTGGAGCCCTGGCAGCTGAGGGCCGCGTTCGCGCGCAGCCTCTCGGACATGTACGGGAAGGAGGTGCCCGCCTACACGACGCTGCTCGACGTGTCGCACGAGGTCAACGCCGACTTCGTGGACCGGCACGGCGCCGACGCCGAGCGGCTCGGGTCGATCGAGCGCGTCACCGCGGAGCGGCACGGCGCGATCCGCGTGGGTACGCCGACCGAGATGGCGCAGGTCGCGCGCGTCTTCGGCGCCATGGGCATGCACCCGGTCGGGTTCTACGACCTGCGCGACGCCTCGTCGAGCTCCGTCCCCGTGATCTCGACGGCGTTCCGGCCGGTCGAGCGCGCGGAGCTGGCGCGCAACCCGTTCCGCGTCTTCACGTCCATGCTCGTCACGGCCGACCGCCGGTTCTTCACCGCGGACCTGGAGCGGCGCCTGGAGACCTTCCTCGCCGCGCGCACGCTGTTCGGGCCGGAGCTGCTGGCACTGGCGGACCGCGCCGAGGCCGAGGGCGGCCTGCCCGAGGACCAGGCCGCCGAGTTCCTCCGCCTGGCCACCGAGGCGTTCGAGCTGTCCCGCGAGCCGGTCGACCAGGCCTGGTACCGGGAGCTCGAGGCGATCAGCGCCGTCGCGGCCGACATCGGCGGCGTCGCCTCGACCCACATCAACCACCTCACGCCCCGCGTGCTCGACATCGACGACCTGTACGCCCGCATGGAGGCGCGCGGCATCACGATGATCGACGCCATCCAGGGCCCGCCCCGCTGGGAGGGGCCCGACGTGCTGCTGCGCCAGACGTCGTTCCGTGCCCTCGCCGAGCCGCGCACGTTCCGCACGCCCGACGGCGAGATCGTCCAGGACGCGCTGCGCGTCCGGTTCGGCGAGGTCGAGGCGCGCGGCATCGCGCTCACCCGCGAGGGCCGGGCCGCCTACGACGCCGCGGTGGTCGAGATCGACGAGACGGCCGCGGCCGCGCGCGCCGAGGACGGCGGCCTCACCGAGGAGCGGCGCCAGGAGATCGCGCGCGACGTCTGGCACCGCACGTTCCCCACCACCGAGGCCGCCCTCGCCGAGCAGGGCCTCGGCTGGTTCACCTACGAGGCCGACGCCGCGACCGGCACCGTGCGGCGCGAGCCGATCGTGTACGAGGACTTCCTGCCGCGCTCCGCGGCCGGGATCTTCCAGTCCAACCTGACCTCCGACGGCTCGAAGGACGCCAGCCAGGAGGCCACCGACCGGGACGCCGACTGGATGGCGGGCGCGCTCGGCCGGGAGCTCAACGACCCCTTCGACCTGTACGCCGACCAGGTGGACAGGTCGCTGGCCGCCGCCGCCGAGACCCTCGGCGTCGACCCGGCCACCCTCTCCACCACCCTGCCCTCCACCACCCCCTCGACGAGCATGGGAGCTTCGCGATGACCAGCACCACCACCGACAGCCCGCTGACGACCGAGCTGCGCGACGCCGCCCGCGCCGCCCTGCGGCGGCTCGGCGCCGGCGTGCCCGAGGGGACCGGCCTGCGTGTCGTGTCGCCCCTGTCCGGGCAGCCGCTGCTCGAGCTGCGGCGCGACGGCGCGGCCGAGACCGAGGCCGCCGTCGGGCGGGCCGCCGAGGCGTTCCGGACGTGGCGCTCCGTGCCCGCCCCCGTGCGCGGCCAGGTCGTCAAGCGCCTGGGCGAGCTGCTCACCGAGCACAAGGCCGACCTCGCCGAGCTCGTCACCCTCGAGGCGGGCAAGATCACGAGCGAGGCCCTCGGCGAGGTCCAGGAGATGATCGACATCTGCGACTTCGCCGTCGGGCTGTCGCGGCAGGTCGGCGGACGCACCATGCCGTCGGAGCGGCCGGGCCACCGGCTCATGGAGACGTGGCACCCGCTGGGCGTCGTCGGCGTGGTCAGCGCCTTCAACTTCCCCGTCGCGGTGTGGTCGTGGAACACCGCCGTCGCGCTGGTGTGCGGCGACACCGTCGTGTGGAAGCCGAGCGAGAAGACGCTCCTGTCCTCCCTCGGCGCCTCCGCGCTGCTCGACCGGGCGCTCGCCGAGGCCGGGTTCCCCGCGGGCGTCTCGCAGCTCGTGCTCGGCGACCGGGAGGCCGGCGAGGCGCTCGTGGCCGACCCGCGCGTCGCGCTCGTCTCGGCGACCGGCTCGGAGCGCATGGGGCAGCAGGTCGCACCCGCCGTGGCGGCGCGCGGCGGCCGGTACCTGCTCGAGCTGGGCGGCAACAACGCCGCGGTCGTCGCGCCGTCGGCCGACCTCGACCTCGCGGTGCGAGGCGCGGTCTTCGCCGCCGCGGGCACGGCGGGGCAGCGCTGCACCTCGCTGCGCCGGCTCATCGTGCACGAGTCGATCGTCGACGACGTCGTCGCCCGCCTCGCGAAGGTGTACGACGGGCTGCCGATCGGCGACCCCCGCACCGAGGGCACGCTGGTGGGCCCGCTCGTCGACGTGGCGGCGCGCGACCGCATGCTCGCCGCGATCGACGAGGCCGTCGCGGCGGGCGGCGAGCTCGTCGTGGGCGGGACCGCCGTGACCGTCCCGGGCGCCGAGGACGCCGCGTACGTGCGCCCGGCGATCGTCCGCATGCCGGAGCAGGCCGACGTCGTCCGGCGCGAGACCTTCGCGCCGATCCTGTACGTGATGAGCTACTCGGACCTCACCGAGGCGATCGCCGTGCACAACGACGTGCCCCAGGGCCTGTCGTCGGCCATCTTCACGCTCGACGTGCGCGAGGCGGAGACGTTCCTGTCCGAGGTCGGTTCGGACTGCGGCATCGTCAACGTGAACATCGGTACCTCGGGCGCCGAGATCGGCGGCGCGTTCGGCGGCGAGAAGTCCACGGGCGGCGGCCGCGAGTCGGGCTCGGACGCGTGGAAGCAGTACATGCGCCGTGCCACCAACACGGTCAACTACTCGACCGAGCTGCCGCTCGCGCAGGGCGTCAACTTCGGCTGACCGCGGTCCCGACGCAGCAACGGGTGTGGCCCGGTACCCGCGTGGTACCGGGCCACACCCGTGCCGCTCAGGACATCGTGGCGGGGATCGCCATCATCGAGCCCGTCTCGGTGGTCGGGTCGGTGCTCGGCGCGTAGCGCTTGACCGAGGCGACCGAGACGCCGACGCGCGCGGCGACCTCCTCGATGCTCAGTGCCTGCGCCCAGCGCAGCACACGGATCTCGCTGATCTGCGCGGTGGTGAGCTGCTGGCCCGGGTCGGTGACCGACGGCGCCGACACCGTCTCGGCGGGCTCGGTCGTCGCCGGCGCGGACACCGGCTCGGCGGCGACCGCCGTCGTCGTGCTCGTGCGCTTGACCGGCGCGTACTTGTCCTCGAGGTGCATCCGCTGGGCCTGCACGGGCTCGACGGCGGGCGTGGGCGCGCTGACGGGCTCCGGCTCGGGCTCCGGCTCCGCCGCCCGCGGCTCGAGCAGCTCGTCGGGGAGCTGCGTCTCGGGCACCGCCAGCTCGGCCAGCTCGCGCGGGTCGGGCCTGCGCGGCGCGTCCTCGGCCGGCATCCACTCGCCGGCCAGCGCCGCAGCCTCCTGCACCACGTCGCGGATCGTCCGCTCGGACTCCAGGTGCGGACGGGTCACCTCGGCGGTGACGTCCGCGGGCACGTGCCGGTGCACGCGCGTGACCGCCGCGTTCACGTCGGCGATGCGGGCGGCGCGCTCCCCGGGCGGGGCGATCTGCGCGAGGCGCACCGCGTCGAGCATGTCCAGCACGGCCGTCTGCCGGTCGGCCTGGATCTGCGCCTGCCGGTCGAGGTTGCGTGCGCTCGAGGCCGACTGGAAGAACAGGTGCACGGCCACGGCGGCCAGCACGGGGGCGACCGCGCGCGAGACGGCGAAGACGCCCTCACCGAGCAGCCAGCCGTGCCACGCCGCGAGCGCGCCCGAGAGGATGCCGACGACGATCGCGCCGCCCAGCCACCGGCCGTGGCCGGAGACCGGCCGGCCGGTCTCGAGCGCCCGGTCGGCCCGGCGGCGCCCCTCCCAGGCGAGGCCGATCACCAGGGCCTCGTAGGCGACGCCGAGCGCGTAGCCGAGCCGCGGCCCCTCGTAGTCGGCGATGGTGTGTGACATGCCGATGTAGGCCCAGGCCGAGAGCCCGAAGGCACCCAGGGCGAAGCCCGGGTTCCTGCGCGTGTCCGCGATGACCGCCGGGACGCGCCGAGGACGTTTCTCCGATGCCATGGATGTGTCCTTTTCCGTCTGTACAAGTGGGAGGCACGTCGATGTGCACAGCCGATCTTGGCCTACTTTGCGCTCTATGCGCTCTTCACACCCGGAATCGACCTCAATCCGTTGTGGAACGGCAGGTCAGGAGGCTGCCTTCCACTCGGCCGGGAGGGTGAAGGTGGTCCGGTGATCCGACGCGCGGTAGCCCGCGCGCTCGGCGCGCACCGTCACGGTGACGCGGTGGCCCTGGTGGCCGCCGTGGATCCAGATGGTCGCGCCGCCCGTGTAGGACGTCGGGCGGATCGCCTCGCCCGTGTCGATGTCGACCCAGCTCCAGGTGTAGGTCGCCGCGGGGTCCTGGTCGGCGACGGCGCAGCGGACCATCCACCCCGCGTTCTCGATGCCCGGCTTCATGGTGACGGAGCAGGCGGGCTCCGCCACGGCGGGCTGGGGCACCAGGGCGGTGCCGGCGGAGAGCACCGCGGCGTCGGCGTAACCGGACCGGGTGCCCGTGAGCCGCACCTGGACGGCCTTGCCGACGTCGTCGAGCGTGACGGTGTAGGTGCACGAGCCGAGGTTGTCCCGGTCCTGGCCGCCGACGCTCCAGCGGCACTCCGTCCCGGTCGGCTCGGGGCGCCACCCCTGCGCCGACGCGGTGACACGCTGCCCGACCCGCACCTGCCCCGGCAGCGCGACCGCGCCGGTCACGAACCGCGCCGGGCCGGGGGCGGGCTCGCCACCGGCCTCGTCGGGGTCGCTCGCCGCGGTCTGCTCGGGCGGCGCCGCCGCGGTGTTCCCCGCGGTGGTCGCGGAGGGGGAGGACGACGGCGTGGGGGAGGGTGTCGGCGCCGGGCGTCCCGTGGGGCTCGGCGAGCCGCCGGGCACGACGCTCACCGACGCCGACGCCCCGGACCGCGGCGTGCCCGTCCCGGTACCGAGCAGCTGTGCGGTCGCGACGGCGCCTCCGCCCAGGGCGACCACGAGCGCGGCGGCGGCGAGGGCGACGAGCACCGGGCGTCGGCGGCGGGCGGTGTCGGTCCCGGGCGCAGGCTCGGCCGGGGCCCGCAGCACGGTGTCGGTGTCGGGGGGCTCCGCCGGCTCCCGCAGCATCGCGAGCAGGGCCTGGGTCGTCGGCCGGTCGGCGGGGTCCTTGGCCAGGCACGCGGCGACCAGGTCGTGCAGCCCGGGCGGCAGGTCACCGAGGTCGGGCTCGGCGTGGACCACCCGGTACGTCACCGCCGCGATGCTGCCCGTGCCGAACGGCGGCCGCCCCGTCGCGGTGAGGTGCGCGACCGCGCCGAGTGACCACACGTCGGTGGCCGCCGTCACGGCCTCGCCGCGCGCCTGCTCGGGCGACATGAACTGCGGCGTGCCGGGCTGCACGCCGGTGGTGGTCAGGGCGGTGGCGTCGGAGTCGGCGACGACGCCCAGGTCGATGAGCACGGGTCCGTCGGGGCCGAGCAGCACGTTGGTGGGCTTGACGTCGCGGTGGACCAGGCCCTCGCGATGGACCGTGCCGAGCGCCTCGGCGAGACCGGCGACCAGCTCGCGCACGGCCTCCTCGGGCAGGGCGCCCAGCCCGGCGACCGCGTGCGCGAGGGTGGGGCCGGGCACGTGCTCCGTGGCCAGCCACGGCTGCTCGGCGTCCACGTCGAAGTCGACCACGGCGGCCGTGTACCGGCCGCGCACCCGGGTCGCCGCCGACACCTCGCGGCGGAACCGGGCCCGGAACTCGCGCTCGTCGGTGCGCCCGGGGTGGATCACCTTGATCGCGAGCCGGCGTCCGCTGCGGGTGGCGGCGAGGTACACGACGCCCATGCCGCCCGCGCCGAGCCTGCCCCGGAGCTCGTAGCCGCCCAGCTCGGCCGGGTCGTCGGCGGCGAGGGGAGCGACCTCGGGGGCGGGCACGCGTCGCACCACGTCGGACAGCACAGGACTCCTCGGGCGGCAGGTCGGCGGGCGGACGGGTCGGCAGGGCCGCACAGGAGCGTACCGGCCGGGCTCAGCCTCCGCTGACGCTCAGCTCGGCCTCGCGCAGCTTCGCCTCGAACTCCTCGGACAGGTCCCGGGAGTCGAGCCACCCGTAGGGCAGGTGCGGCGTCTTGGGCGACCCCGCCCGCCCGCGCGGGCCCTCGGCGTCCTCGCCCGGGTAGGGGGCGTCCAGGTCGAGCGCGTCGAGCCGCTCGCGCAGCTCGGCCAGCGTGCTCACGAGGGCGAGCGCCTGCCGCTTCTCGCCGCCGACCGCGTACCCCTTGAGGTACCAGGCCATGTGCTTGCGCAGGTCGCGCATGCCCTTGCCCTCGTCACCGTCGAAGTACTCGATCATCAGCTCGCCGTGCCGGTAGACGGTCTCGGCCACCTCGCGCAGACCCGGCCGCACGCGGGCGTCGGAGCCGTTGAACGCGGCGGCCAGGTCGGCGAACAGCCACGGGCGGCCCTGGCAGCCCCGGCCGACGACCACGCCGTCGGCCCCGGTCTGCTCGACCATCCGCACCGCGTCCTCGGCCGACCAGATGTCGCCGTTGCCGAGCACCGGGATGCTCCGGACCGTCTCCTTGAGCCGGGCGATCGCCTCCCACTCGGCCTGGCCCGAGTAGTGCTGGGCGGCCGTGCGCGCGTGGAGCGCGACGGCGGCCACGCCGAGGGACTCCGCGATCCGGCCCGCCTCGAGGAAGGTGAGGTGCTCGTCGTCGATGCCCTTGCGCATCTTGACCGTGACGGGCACCCCGTACGGCTCGGCGGCCTCGACGGCGGCGCGCACGATGTCGGTGAAGAGCTGCCGCTTCCACGGCAGCGCCGCTCCGCCGCCCTTGCGCGTCACCTTGGGCACGGGGCAGCCGAAGTTGAGGTCGACGTGGTCGGCGCGGTCCTCGCCCGCGATGATCCGCACCGCGGCGCCCACCGTGGCCGGGTCCACGCCGTACACCTGCGCCGAGCGCGGGGTCTCGTCGTCGCCGAACGTGACGATGCGCAGCGCCTCGGTGTTGCGCTCCACGAGCGCGCGGCTGGTGACCATCTCGGCGACGTAGAGCCCGGGGTCGAACCCCGTCGACCGGCCGGCCTCCCGGCACAGCGTGCGGAACGCCCGGTTGGTCACGCCGGCCATGGGCGCGAGCACGACGGGCGTCGCCACGGTGAGCGGGCCGATCTCCAGGGGCGGGAGCACGGTGGTGGTGTCGAGGGCAGAGGTCACGTCCCCATTGTCCCACCACGTCCTTCTCCCTTTTGCCGAACCGTTCGGGGCGTGCCCTTAATGGAGTGCCGGGGCTCGAGGGGGGGCGCGGGCGCCGGGAGCACCGGGACACCGGTGCGCTCGACCGTTCGAAGGGCCCCGCCATGCAGTCGGACGACACGACGCACCACGGCACTCAGCACAGCCCGCCCGCCACCGCGACGATCACCCTCGCGACCCTCACCGCGATGGTCGTCGGCTCGATGGTCGGCGCGGGGGTGTTCTCCCTGCCCAGCCGCTTCGCGGGCGAGACGGGCGTGCTCGGCGCCCTGATCTCCTGGGCGGTCGCGGGCACGGGCATGCTCATGCTCGCGTTCGTCTTCCAGCGCCTGGCGATCCGCAAGCCCGAGCTCGACTCGGGCGTCTACGCGTACGCGAAGGCCGGGTTCGGCGAGTACCTCGGCTTCTTCTCGGCGTTCGGGTACTGGGCGAGCGCGTGCGTGGGCAACGTCACCTACTGGATCCTCATCATGTCCACGCTGGGTGCCGTCCTCCCGGTGCTCGGCGAGGGCGACACCGTCGTCGCGTTCGCCGCCTCGACCGCGTGCGTGTGGCTGTTCTACCTGCTCGTGCGGCGCGGTGTGAAGGAGGCGACGGCGATCAACCGCATCGTCACCGTCGCCAAGGTGCTGCCGATCATCGCGTTCGTGCTCATCGCCGTCTTCCTGCTCGACCCGCAGGTGCTCGCCGAGAACTTCCAGGGCTACGGCATCACCGGCCCGCTGTTCGAGCAGGTGCGCGGCACGATGCTGGCGACCGTCTTCGTCTTCCTCGGCGTCGAGGGCGCGAGCGTCTACTCGCGGCACGCGCGGCGCCGGGAGGACGTCGGCCGCGCCACCGTGCTCGGCTTCCTCATGGTGCTCTCGATCTTCGCGTCCGTGACGATCGTGTCCTACGGCATCCTGCCCATGGAGGAGCTCGCTCAGCTCCGGCAGCCGTCGATGGCGGGCGTGCTGGAGGCCGCCGTCGGCGGGTGGGGCGCCGTGTTCGTCAGTGCCGGGCTCATCGTCTCGGTGCTCGGCGCGTACCTCGCCTGGACCCTCATGGCGTCCGAGGTGCTGTACGTCGCCGCCAAGGACCGCGACATGCCCCGCTTCCTCGCCCGGATCGACCACAACGACGTGCCGCGCGCCGCGCTGCTGCTCAGCACGCTGCTCATCCAGGTGATGCTGGTCGTGACGCTGCTGTCGGACGACGCGTTCACCTTCGCCCTCGACCTCACCAGCGCGCTCACCCTCATCCCGTTCCTGCTCGCCGCGGGCTACGCGCTCAAGCTCGCCGTGGGCCGCGGCGGGACGGCCGCGGGCACGCCCACCCGCGGCGACCTCGTCGTCGCGGCGCTCGCCGTCGTCTACACCGCGTTCCTGCTCTTCGCGGCCGGGCTCACGTTCGTGCTGCTCTCGTTCGTCATCTACGCCCCCGCGACCATCCTCTTCGCGATGACCCGCCGCGAGCAGGGCCGCCGCGTCTTCAGCCGCGGCGAGCTCGTGATCTTCGTCGTGTCCGTGGCCGGGGCGGTCGCGGGCGTCGTCGCGCTCGCCACGGGCGCGATCTCCATCTGAGCCACCCGAGACCCGACCCACCCCGACCCGAGAGGGGCCACCATGACCACCCCGACCGATGCGCCGCCTCCGTCGGCGGCCTACGGCGTCCACTCCGAGGTCGGCCGCCTGCGCAAGGTGCTCGTGTGCCGGCCCGGCCTCGCGCACCGGCGGCTCACCCCCACCACGTCGGACGAGCTGCTGTTCGACGACGTGCTGTGGGTGGACCGCGCCATCGAGCACCACGCCGCGTTCGTCGCGGACCTGCGCTCGCGCGGCGTCGACGTCGTCGAGCTGCACGAGGTGCTCGCCGCGACCCTGCGGGTACCGGGCGCGCGCGACTGGCTGCTGGACCGCAAGATCGTGCCCGGCGTCGTCGGCCCCGGCCTGCTGGAGGCGACCCGCGCCTTCCTCGAGGGGCTGGAGCCCGAGCAGCTCGCCGAGCACCTGGTCGGCGGCCTGGCCACGGACGACGTGCCCGACCTGCCGCCGGCCCACCGGGCGCTCGCGGAGTACACGCCCGACACCCGCGAGTACCTCATGGCGCCCGTGCCCAACACGCTGTTCACGCGGGACACCACGTGCTGGCTGTACGGCGGCGTGACGCTCAACCCGCTGTACTGGCCCGCGCGCCACGACGAGACGCTGCTCATGAAGGCCGTGTACGAGTTCCACCCGGACTTCGTCGGGTCGACGGTCTGGTGGGGTGACCCGGAGACCGACCACCAGCGGGCCACGGTCGAGGGCGGCGACGTCATGCCGGTCGGTGACGGCACGGTGCTCGTCGGCATGAGCGAGCGCACGTCGCGGCAGGGGATCACGCAGCTCGCGGCCGCGCTGTTCGAGCAGGGCGCGGCCGAGCGTGTCGTCGTGGCCGGCATGCCGCGGCTGCGCTCGGCGATGCACCTCGACACGGTGATGACGTTCGCGGACGTCGACACCGTGACCGTCTACCCGCGCATCGTCGGCGACATCCACCCGTTCGTGCTGCGCCCGGGCGACGGCGGCGGCCTGTCGGTCACCGACGAGACGGGCACGTCGTTCCTCGACGTCGTGGCCCGCGAGACCGGCCTCGGCAGGCTCCAGGTCATCGAGACAGGGGGCGACGTCTACGAGTCGGAGCGGCAGCAGTGGGACAGCGGCAACAACGCCGTCGCGGTCGAGCCCGGCGTGGTCTACACCTACGACCGGAACACGACGACCAACCGGCTGCTGCGCAAGGCCGGCATCGAGGTCGTCGAGATCGACGGCGCGGAGCTGGGCCGCGGGCGCGGGGGAGGCCACTGCATGACCTGCCCCATCGCCCGCGACCCGGTGTCCTGAGCTACGCGCGCAGCCAGACGGTCGTGTCGGCCGGCAGGGCGCCGTCGACCAGGTCGCCCGAGGCGACGAGCACCTGGGCGTCCGCGGGCAGCGGCACCGGCGTGCCGCCGAGGTTGGCCAGCACCACGACGCCGGCGACCTGGAAGGCGACGACGTCCGGGTCGGACGCCAGCGAGTCGACCCACGCCAGCGTGCTCGTGCCGATCTTCTCGGCCCGGCGCAGACCCAGGGCTGTCCGGTACAGCTCGAACGTCGAGCCCTCGACGCCGTACTGCCGGTCGGCGGCCAGCTCGGCGTACGCCTCGGGCTGCGGCAGCCACGTCTTCCCGGTCGGGCCGAACCCGTTGCCCGGCGCGCCCCCGACCCACGGCAGCGGCACGCGGCAGCCGTCGCGGCCCGGCTCGGCGCCGTCCGTGCGGAAGAACGACGGGTCCTGACGCACCTCGGCGGGCAGCGCCGTGTGGTCGGGCAGACCGAGCTCCTCGCCCTGGTAGACGTAGGCCGAGCCCGGCAGGCCGAGCATGAGCAGGGTCGCCGCGCGGGCGCGGCGCAGGCCGAGCGCGGCGTCGGGCTGCGGGTCGTCCGCGCCGATGCCGTTGAGCTGGCGCCCGCCGATCTCGGGGAGGCCGAAGCGCGACGCGTGCCGCACGACGTCGTGGTTGGACAGCACCCAGGTGGTGGGCGCGCCGACGGCGTCCATGGTGCGCAGCGACACGTCGACCACGGTGCGCAGCGTGGCGGCGTCCCACGGCGTGGTGAGGAAGGAGAAGTTGAACGCCTGGTGCATCTCGTCCGGGCGCACGTAGCGGGCCAGGCGGCTCAGCGGCTCGACCCACGCCTCGGCCACGAGGGCGCGGTCGCCGTCGTACTCGGCCAGCACCCGGTGCCAGGCGCGGTAGATGTCGTGCACGCCCTCCTGGTCGAACATGGGGCCGCTGTTGCCCGCGCCCGTCGAGCCGTCCTCGGCGACCGTGCCCTCGACCATGGACGTGGTGCCGTCCCAGTCGGGCAGGCCGGGCGCCTTGACCATGCCGTGCGCGACGTCGACGCGGAACCCGTCGACGCCCCGGTCGAGCCAGAACCGCAGGACGTCCTCGAACTCGGCGCGGACCTCGGGGTTGTCCCAGTCGAGGTCCGGCTGCGACGAGTCGAACAGGTGCAGGTACCACTGCGGGCCGAGCGGGCCGTCGTCCTCGCGCGGGGCCAGGCGGGTCCAGGCGGGGCCGCCGAAGATGGACTGCCAGTTGTTCGGCGGCTCGTCGCCCGCCGGGCCGCGCCCGTCGCGGAAGACGTACCGGGCGCGCGCGGCCGAGCCGGGGGCCGCGGCGAGCGCCTCCTGGAACCAGACGTGCTGGTCGGAGGAGTGGTTGGGGACCAGGTCGACGATGACCTTGAGGCCGCGTTCGTGCGCGGCGGCGAGCATCTCGTCGAAGTCGGCCAGCGTGCCGAACAGCGGGTCGATGTCGCGGTAGTCGGCGACGTCGTACCCGGCGTCCTTCTGGGGGGAGCGGTAGAACGGGCTGAGCCAGACGGCGTCGACGCCGAGCTGCTCCAGGTGGTCGAGTCGGGCGGTGACGCCGGGCAGGTCGCCGATGCCGTCGCCGTCGCCGTCCGCGAACGAGCGGGGGTAGACCTGGTAGATGACGGCGTCGCGCCACCACTCGCCACCCCGGGCGGGGGAGTTGACGGTGTCGGTCGCGGTGAGGTCGTCGGTGCTGGGCGGGGCGGTGCGGGTCACGGTGAAGCGTCCTCGTAGGTCGGGGGTGGGTCGGGGGGAATGGTCCTGCAAGGTTGCAGCAAGCGTACGGGAGGATTTCTTCCCGACGGGCCGCCCGCTCAGGTCGCGGCCTCCCGCGCCGCCGGCCCCTGGCGGTCGCCGCGCTGTGCCCCGGTCGCCGTGGCGGCGCAGCACCATCTCAGCGGCGCGACGCCGACGGCGGGGCGTGCGGAGCAAGCCGGTTCAGCCCTGGGGCGCCGCCCCGGTCGACCCCCGCACCACGAGCTCGGGCACGAACAGCAGCTCGGCGCGCGGCGCGCGCTCGCCGTGGATCTCCGTGAGCAGCGCGCTCACCGCGGCGTGCGCCATGTCGGCGACGGGCTGGCGCACGGTCGTCAGCGGCGGGTCGGTGAACGCGACCAGCGGGGAGTCGTCGTAGCCCACCACGCTCACGTCGTCGGGCACCGACAGCCCCCGGGCGTGCGCGGCCCGCACGGCGCCGAGCGCCATGAGGTCGGACCCGCAGACGACGGCGGTGTGGCCGCTGTCGAACAGCTCGCCGGCCGCGGCCTGGCCACCCTCGAGGGTGTAGAGCGTGAGGCTCACGTGCTCGCGGCCCGCCGCCTCGTCCGCCGCGAGGCCGTGCCGCACGAGCTGCGCCACGAACGCGGCGATCTTGCGCCGCGCTGGCACGAACCGGTCGGGGCCGATGGCCATGCCGATGCGGCGGTGGCCCAGCGCGACGAGGTGGCGCACGGACAGCTCGACGCTCGCGGCGTCGTCCGGCGAGACGAACGGGGCGTCGATGCCCTCGGCGTACCCGTTGATGAGCACGATCGGCAGGCCGCGCCCGCGCAGACGCTGGTAGCGCTCGGTGGAGGCGCGCGTGTCGGCGTGCTTGCCGGAGACGAACACGATGCCGTCGACGGCGTGGTCGATGAGCGTCTCGACGTACTCGTCCTCCGTCGTGCCGCCGGGGGACTGGGTGCACAGCAGCGGCGTGTACCCGCGCGAGGCGAGCTGCGACTCGATGGCCTGCGCGAACGCGGGGAACACCGGGTTGGACAGCTCGGGCACGACCAGCCCGATGAGGCCGGCGGGCCGCGCGCGCAGGGCGGACGGCCGTTCGTAGCCGAGCACGTCGAGGGCCGCGAGCACCGCCTGCCGGGTCTCGCCCGCGACGCCGGGCTTGCCGTTGAGCACGCGCGACACCGTCGCGGTGGAGACCCCTGCCTGCTCGGCGAGGTCCGTCAGTCGAGTGCGCACGCCAGGCAGCCTAGGTGACATCGGACCTCCTCGTCCCGGCTTTCATACGACTGCAAGCGTTGCTGAAACTTTATCGCAACGCCTTGCAAGACCTGTCAGCCGCGCCGTACGGTTCGGGCATCCGAACCAGGCCCGCTCGGGCCGTGAACCACAGGAGTGACGATGCGACGGAGCATCCTGACCGCCGCCGCGCTGACCGCGACGCTTGCGCTGACCGCCTGCTCGGGCGGCGCCGAGGAACCGGCGGGCGAGGAGTCGTCCGCGCCGGACGGCGCGGGCGCCACCCTCACCGTCTGGGTCGACGAGACCCGCCAGGCCGCCGTCGAGGACGCGGCCACCGGCTTCGAGGAGGCCACGGGCGCGCAGGTCGAGGTGGTCCTCAAGAACTTCGAGGACATCCGCCCCGACTTCCTGGCCCAGGTGCCCACGGGCAAGGGCCCCGACATCACGGTCGGCGCGCACGACTGGCTGGGCGAGCTCACGACGAACGGCGTCGTGGCCCCCATCGAGCTCGGCGACACCGCCGACGCCTTCGAGCCCGTGTCGGTCGCCGCGTTCACGCAGGACGGCCAGGTCTACGGCCTGCCCTACGCCGTCGAGAACATCGCGCTCATCCGCAACACGGAGCTCGCGCCCGAGGCGCCGGCCACGTGGGACGACGCGATCGCTGCGGGCGAGGAGGCGGGGACGCGGTACCCGCTGCTGATCCAGACGTCCACCGAGGGCGACCCCTACACGTACTACCCGCTGCAGACGTCGTTCGGCGCGCCGGTCTTCGAGCAGAACGAGGACGGCTCCTACACGCCGGAGCTCGCGCTCGGCGGCGAGGGCGGCACGGCCTTCGCGCAGTGGCTGGCCGAGCAGGCTGAGGCGGGCACGCTGAGCACCGACGTCACCTACGACGTCGCCGTCGCCGCGTTCGCCAAGGGCGAGTCCCCCTTCATCGTGGGCGGCCCGTGGATGCTCGAGCAGTTCGCCGACGTCGACGTCGCGATCGACCCGATCCCGAGCGCGGGCGGCGAGCCGGCACAGCCGTTCGTCGGCGTCGCGGGCTTCTACGTGAGCGCGCAGAGCGAGAACGCCCTGCTCGCGAACGACTTCCTGGTCAACCACATGGCCACCCCCGAGGCGCAGCTCGCGCTCTACGAGGCGGGCGACCGCCCGCCGGCCCTGCTCGAGGCCGCCGACACCGCGTCCGAGGACCCCGTCACCGCGGGCTTCCGCGAGGTCGGTGCCGACGCCGTGCCGATGCCGTCGCTGCCCGAGATGGGTGCCGTCTGGGCGTACTGGGGCGTGACCGAGGCCGCGATCATCTCGGGCAAGTCCGAGCCCGAGGCCGCCTGGCAGAAGATGGTCGACGACATCCAGGGCGAGATCGGTTGATGTACCAGCCCGTGACCCGGGGCGCCGGCCGCACCGGCTGGAGCCCCGGGTTCCTCGTCAAGCTCGCCCTCGTCGCGCTGGTCGACGCGCTCGGCGTCTACGCGGTGCTCGCCGCGTGGGGCGCGCGCTCGTGGGGCGTGCTCACCGCCATGGTGGCGCTGCTGCTCGTGGCCAACTGGGCGTACTTCACGAGGCGCGCCCTGCCGCTCAAGTACATCCTGCCCGGCCTGGCCTTCCTGCTCGTCTACCAGGTGTACGTCGTGGCCTACACGGGCTACGTCGCGTTCACCAACTACGGCGACGGGCACAACAGCACCAAGGAGCAGGCGATCGAGGCGCTGCTCGTGCAGAACGAGCGCCGCGTCGAGGGCTCGCCGTCGTCACCCCTGACGGTCGTGGCCCGCGGCGAGGAGCTCGGCTTCGCCGTCGTCGCGGACGACGGCGCGGTGCGGGCGGGCACGGCCGACCAGCCGCTCGAGACGGTCGACGGCGCGCGCGTCGAGGGTGGCCGCGTCACCGCGCTGCCGGGGTACGACGTGCTCGAGTACGCCGCCGTCCTGGAGCGGCAGCAGGAGGTCACCGCGCTGCGCGTGCCCGTGTCCGACGACCCGGCCGACGGCTCGGTCCGCACCCAGGACGCGCGCACCGGCTACGTGTTCACGTCCACGCTGACCTATGACGCGGCGTCCGACACGATGACCGACACCGTCGAGGGGACCACGTACACGCCGAACGACGAGGGACGGTTCGAGGCCGCGGACGGCACGACCCTGCCGGTGGGCTGGCGCGTGCTGGTCGGGTTCGACAACTTCGTCACCGCGTTCGGCGACGACCGGTACGCGGGCCCGTTCCTCAAGATCCTGCTGTGGACGTTCGCGTTCGCGCTGCTGTCGGTCGCGTCCACGTTCCTGCTCGGGCTGTTCCTCGCGATCGCGTTCAACGACGCGCGCCTGCGCGGCCGGCGGGTCTACCGCACCCTCGTGATCCTGCCGTACGCGATCCCGGGGTTCCTCGCGGCCCTGCTGTGGTCCGGCATGCTCAACCGGTCCTACGGCGTCGTCAACGAGGTGCTCCTCGGCGGTGCGTCGATCCCGTGGCTCACCGACCCGCTGCTGGCCAAGCTGTCCGTGCTCGGCGTGAACCTGTGGCTCGGCTTCCCCTACATGTTCCTCATCTGCACGGGCGCGCTGCAGTCGCTGCCGACCGACGTGCTGGAGGCCGCGAAGATCGACGGCGCGGGCCGCTGGCGCACGTGGCGCTCGATCACGCTGCCGCTCCTGCTCGTCGCCACGGCGCCGCTGCTCATCTCGTCGTTCGCGTTCAACTTCAACAACTTCACGCTCATCTACATGCTCACGGGCGGCGGCCCACGGTTCGACGACGCGTCCGTGCCGCTCGGGCACACCGACATCCTCATCTCGATGGTCTACTCGGTGTCCGGGCTGGACGGCACGGCGGCCAAGGACTACGGCCTGGCCAGCGCGCTGTCGATCGTCATCTTCGTCGTGGTCGCGACCGTCTCGGCGCTCGCGTTCCGGCGCACCCGTTCCCTGGAGGAGATCGCCTGATGCGCCCGACACGCTGGTTCTCGGAGGTCGGCTGGCGGCACGTCGTGGGCGTGCTCGCCGTCGTGTACGCCGGCTTCCCGCTGGTCTACGTGGTGTCCGCCTCGCTCGCGGAGGGCGGCACGCTCACCGGTTCGAACGAGCTGTTCGCCTCGGTGTCGGGCGCCAACTACGCGGCCCTGGCCGGCACGCGGTTCTGGACGTGGATGGCCAACACCCTCGTCGTCGCCGTCGCGACGGGCGCGGGCACGGTGCTCATGGGCGCCGCGGCGGCGTACGCCTTCTCGCGGTTCCGCTTCAGCGGGCGCCGCGCGGGCCTGACGGCGCTGCTGGTCATCCAGATGTTCCCCCAGATGCTCGCGTTCGTGGCGATCTTCCTGCTGCTCGTCTCGCTCGGGAACGTCGTGCCCGTGCTGGGCCTGGACTCCAAGCTCGCGCTCATCTGCGTGTACCTGGGCGGAGCCCTCGGGGTGAACACGTTCCTCATGTACGGGTTCTTCAACACCGTGCCGCGCGAGATCGACGAGGCCGCCAAGATCGACGGCGCCACGCACGCCCAGATCTACTGGACGATCGTGCTGCGCCTGACCGCGCCGATCCTCGCCGTGGTGGGGCTGCTCAGCTTCATCAGCACGTTCGGCGAGTTCATCATCGCGCGCGTGCTGCTGCAGTCGGAGGAGAGCTGGACGCTCGCCGTCGGCCTCTACGGCTGGGTCTCCTCGCTGCAGGAGGCCAACTGGGGCCTGTTCACCGCGGGCGCCGTGGTGTCGGCCGTGCCGGTGCTCGCGCTGTTCCTGTTCCTGCAGAAGTACATCGTGGGCGGCCTGACGGCGGGGTCGGTCAAGGGCTGAGGACGCGGGCTCCGGTCCGGTGCGGTGGGCGGGACGGGCCCATGACGGATGTCATGCCGGGCCGGTGACGCACGGCCTGCGTGCCGGGCGTCGGGCCGGACCAGCCTGGAGGCATGACACCAGCACAGGAGACGCACCCGCCCGCGCTCGACGTCCGCGGCCTCGTCAAGGAGTTCCACGGGCGCGAGGTCGTCCGCGCCGTCGACGGTCTCGACCTGCGCGTCGCGCGCGGCGAGGTCGTCGCGTTCCTCGGGCCGAACGGCGCGGGCAAGACCACGACGATCGACCTCGCCCTCGGCCTGGCCCGCCCCACGGCCGGCACCGTGCGCGTGCTCGGCCAGGCCCCGGCGGACGCCGTCGCCGCGGGCCGGGTCGCCGCCGTCATGCAGACCGGCGGCCTGCTCCGCGACCTGACGGTGGGTGAGACCGTGCGGCTGACCGCCGCGCTGTTCGGCACGGGCCACGACGTGCGGGCGAGCCTGGAGCGCGCGGGCATCGCCGACCTCGAGCGGCGGCGGGTGGGCCGCTGCTCGGGCGGCCAGCAGCAGCGGCTGCGGTTCGCCATGGCGCTCGTCTCCGAGCCCGACCTGCTGTTCCTCGACGAGCCCACCACGGGCATGGACGTCATGGGCCGGCGCGACTTCTGGTCCGCCGTCCGGGCCGACGCCGCGCGCGGGCGCACCGTGGTCTTCGCGACGCACTACCTGGACGAGGCCGAGCTGTACGCCGACCGCGTGGTCGTGGTGAGCCGCGGCCGGGTCGTCGCCGACGGCACCGCCGCGCAGATCAAGGACGCGGCGGGGGTGCGCACCCTGGAGGACGCGTTCGTCCGGCTCACGTCGGCGGTCGGCACGTCGGCGGGAGGCGCCCGATGAACCCCACGTACCTCGTCCTCGAGATCCGCCGGACCTTCCGCGCCCGCCGCAGCTACCTGCTCACGCTGGTGCTGCCGCCGGTGGTGCTCTCGGTCGTCGGCGTGACGCAGCCGGAGCTGGTCGTGTCGGTCGCGCTGTACGGCGCGATCCTCGCGGTGACCGGCTGCGGGGCCGGCGTCGCCGCGGAGCGTGCGCAGGGCTGGACCCGTCAGCTCCGGCTCACGCCCCTGCGGCCCGGCGCGTACGCCGCCACGAAGGTGCTGGCCGCGATGGTGCTGGGGGCGCTGTCGATCGTCGTGACGCTCGCGCTCGGCGCAGCGCGCGGGGTGGACCTGCCGCCCGCCGTCTGGCTCGGCTGCGCCCTGGCCTGCTGGGTGGTGTCGGCGCCCTTCGCGGCGCTGGGCCTGTTCGCGGGCTACCTGCTGCGCGTCGAGGCCGTCACGCGCGTGCTCAGCCCCGTGGTCACGCTGCTCGCCGCCGCAGGCGGCCTGTTCGTCCCGCTGGACGGCGCCCTCGGGCAGAGCGCGCGCCTCCTGCCGACCTGGGGCGCGGGCGAGCTCGCCCGTGCACCGCTGACCACGGGGATCGACGCCGGGGCCGTGGCGAACGTCGTGCTGTGGACGCTCGTGCTCGTGGCGGCCGCCGCGTGGCGGTTCCGCCGCGACACCGCCCGGGTGTGACACCGTGGACGCCGTGACGAGGGGGACGACCGCGGCGCTGCCGCGCACGACGGCCGAGGCCGACGGGCTGCGGCGCAGCCGCACCCGGGTCGGTCTGGTCGTCGCCGCCGTGCTGGGCGTCTCCCTGCTGCGGGACGCGGTCGTCGCGGTCCTCGCCGCGCCGGGGCCGCTCGTCGTGGTCGGCGGCACCGGGCTGGCCGGCCTCGTTCTCCTCGTCGGCTGGACGGCGCTGCGGTTCCGCGACCGCCTCGAGCGGCCGGCACCCGGCGTGGCGGCCGCGGTGCTCGGCGGGCAGGTGGCCTGCGTCGCCCTGGTCTGCCTCGCGGCCCGCGAGCAGGGGCTCGTCACCGCGATCTTCGTGTGTCTCTCCGCGACCTACCTCGTCCGGCGTCCGGCCGCGGCCTGGATCGTTGCCGCGGGCGTCCTGGCCATGGTCGGCCTGCCCCGGGTCGTGCCCGGCTGGCAGCCCGACGACGGGAGCACCGCCGCCGCGGTGCTCGGCGGGGTCGCCGTCGTCGCGATGCTGCAGGGCATGGAGCGCAACCGGCAGCTGCGCCGCGCTCAGGAGGAGGTGGCGGCGCTCGCCGCCGCCCGGGAGCGCGAGCGCATCACGCGGGACATGCACGACGTGCTGGGCCACTCGCTCACCGTGATCTCGGTCAAGGCGGAGCTGGCCGGCCGCCTGCTCGAGTCCGCCGACCGCGCCACCAGTGGGCCCGCCGCCGCCCGGCGCGCGGCGGACGAGCTCGCCGACGTCCAGTCCCTCGCCCGGTCCGCCCTGGCCGACGTCCGGGCCACGATCGCCGACGAGCGCCGCGCGTCGCTCGCCGGGGAGCTGGCCACGGCGCGCTCGGCCCTCGACGCCGCGGGGATCGACGCGGACCTGCCCGGAGCCGTCGACGTCGTCCCGGCCGGGCGCCGCGAGCTGTTCGCCTGGGTGCTGCGCGAGGGGTCGACGAACGTGCTCCGGCACGCGGCCGCCCGTCACGTGCGGATCACCGTGAGCGCCGACGCGCTCGTCGTCGAGGACGACGGGCGCGGCGCGGGCGGCCCGGGCACCACCGGCCACGGGCTGACGGGGCTCGCCGACCGGGCGCGCGAGGCCGGGGCCGTCCTGGAGGCGGGCCCCCGCCCGGGCGGCGGCTTCCGGCTCGCCGTCACCGTCGCGGACCCCGCATCCGATCCCGTACCCGACCCCGCCCGACCGGAGCCCGACGCATGATCCGCCTCCTCCTCGCCGACGACCAGGCCCTCGTCCGCGGCGCCGTCGCCGCCCTGCTCGACCTCGAGCCCGACCTCGAGGTCGTCGCCCAGGTGGGGCGGGGCGACGAGGTGGTCGACGCCGTCCGCGAGCACGCGGTCGACGTCGCCCTGCTCGACGTCGAGATGCCCGGCCTCGACGGCGTCGCGGCGGCCGCGGCCCTCCGGGACCGGGTGCCGAGCTGCCGGTCGCTGATCGTCACGACGTTCGGCCGGCCGGGATACCTGCGCCGGGCGCTCGACGCGGGCGCGAGCGGGTTCGTCGTCAAGGACACGCCGGCCGAGCTGCTCGCCGACGCCGTGCGCCGGGTCCACTCGGGGCTGCGCGTGGTGGACCCGGACCTCGCCGTCGCGTCGCTGACCGTCGGGGCCAGCCCGCTCACCGACCGGGAGGCGCACGTCCTGGCGCTCGCGGCCGACGGCGGCACGGTCGCGGGGATCGCCGGCGAGGCGTACCTCTCCGAGGGGACCGTGCGCAACTACCTGTCCTCGGCGATCGGCAAGACGGGTGCGCGCACGCGCGCCGAGGCCGTCCGGATCGCTCGTGACAACGGCTGGCTCTGAGGGGCGAACATACGTTTTGCCGGGGTAGCGCAGTTCGGTACGCTTTGCCCCGACCCGAGGAGGAAAGTCAGGAACATGGGAATCCGGTATCGCAAGCGGCTGTCGCTCGGCCCGCTCAAGTTCAACATCACCCAGAAGGGGCTGTCGTCCATGAGCTTCAAGATCGGTCCCTGGACCTGGAACTCGAGGACGAAGAAGCACTCGATCAACCTGCCCGGCGGGCTGAGCTGGTACAGCAACAACAAGTAGGCGGACTAGAGTGGCGGCGTGGAGCAACCCCTCGGGAGCCGCATCCCGCCGTCGTACAGCGAGCCGGACGTCGAGCGCTGGGTCACCGAGCCGCCCAAGTCGCAGGCCAGGACCCCGTTCGAGCGTGACCGAGGGCGCGTCGTGCACTCCTCCGCGCTGCGTCGGCTCGGCGCCAAGACCCAGGTGCTCGGCGCCGGGCACGACGACTTCGTGCGCACGCGCCTGACCCACTCGCTCGAGGTGGCGCAGGTGGGCCGCGGCATGGGCCGCTCGCTCGGCTGCGACCCCGACGTCGTCGACACGGCGTGCCTCACGCACGACCTCGGCCACCCGCCGTTCGGCCACAACGGCGAGACGGCGCTGGCCGAGATCGCGCGCGACATCGGCGGGTTCGAGGGCAACGCCCAGACCCTGCGCCTGCTCACCCGCCTCGAGCCCAAGGTGCTCGCCGACGACGGGACGCCCGCCGGCCTCAACCTCACGCGCGCGAGCCTCGACGCGAGCGTCAAGTACCCGTGGGCGTACGGCGCGGGCCCCGCGCGGCCGGACGGCACGGCGAGCCGGAAGTTCGGCGTGTACCCCGACGACCTGCCCGTGTTCACCTGGCTGCGCAAGGACGCGCCCGACGGCGTGAAGTGCCTCGAGGCGCAGGTCATGGACCTGGCCGACGACATCAGCTACTCGGTGCACGACGTCGAGGACGGCGTCGTGGCCGGCCGGATCGACCTCGACCTCATGGCCGACCCGGAGGAGCGGGCGCGCGTCGCCCAGTACGTCCGCGACTGGTACGGCGAGTGGTACACCGCCGACGCGATCGACGCCGCCCTCGGGCGCCTCCAGGAGTACCTGCGCGGCGAGGGCCACCTCGTGCGCGCGTTCGACGGCTCGCGCCGCGCGCTCGCCTCGCTCAAGGACATGACCAGCCAGCTCATCGGCCGGTTCATCGGCGCGGCCATCACCGCGACCCGGGCGACCTACGGCGACGGCGACCTCACGCGGTACGCCGCACGGCTCGTGGTGCCCTCGGACACCGAGCACGAGATCCTCGCGCTCAAGGGCATCGCCGTCACCTACGTCATGGCGCCGCGCGGCCAGGAGCCCCGGTACCTGCGCGAGCGCGAGATCCTCGCTGAGCTGGTCGAGGTGCTCGCCGACCGCGGGCCGGGCGAGCTCGAGACGCCGTTCGCCGCCGACTGGCGCGCGGCGTCCGACGACGCCGCGCGCCTGCGCGTGGTGGTCGACCAGGTGGCGTCGCTGACGGACCTGTCCGCCATCGCGCTGCACCGGCGGCTGGTCGCCGCCTGAGGCGCCCGGCCTAGCCCTTCTCGGTCATCCAGGCGTCGCTCGCGCGCTGGACGTCCTCGGCCGTGACGGAGTCGGCCACCGTCACGAGGTACCAGCGGTGCCCGAACGGGCAGCGGACGGCGGCCTGCCGGAACCCGTCGAACCAGTCGCCGGGCTCGACGAGGCTGCGCGCGCCCGCCTCGATCGCGCGGGCGTAGGCCGCGTCGGTGTCCTCGACCGGGACCGTGAGGCTCACGTGCGTGGGCCCGTCCGCCTCCGGCGCCACGGAGTCCGGCGGGAACGCCGCGGCCACGGTGAACGTCGACTCGCCGGCCGCCGACCGCAGCACCAGGTCGGAGTGGATCACGGCGTCGCCCGCCGTGATCACGTCGAGCGTCTCGGCGCCGAACGCGGCCTCGTAGAACGCGATCGCCGCGCGGGCGTCGGACACGGCAAGGTTGGGGTGGAGCGCTGAGTTCTTCATGCCCCGATGCTCCGCCGCGCCGGGTGTGCCAGTCTTGGAAGAATGCGACACGTGTTCGAGACCCGAGGGCCCGGCGTGCTCGGCGCCGGGCCCACGCTCGGCATCGTCGAGCCCGCGCGGGCCCCGTTCACGCTCACGCGTGTGCCGCCCGTCCCTGAGCTCGCCGACCTCGTCGACTGGCACTGGGTCATCACGTGGCACCTGCCGCCCGGCGCGACCTTCACCCAGGGCGTCGTCGCGCACCCCGTCGGGCAGGTCGTGGCCGAGCGCCAGGGCCTGCTCGCCTACGCCATGCCCGCCGTGTCCACCGACCGGCGCGTGCTGGCGGGCTCGGACGGCGTCGTCGGCAGCAAGCTGCGCCCGGGCGCGTACCGCGCGCTGCTCGGTCTCGGGCACCCGGGGGAGCGGGGCGCCGTCGGCCCGTTCGGCGGACGGGCCGGGGACGGCACCGCCCGGGCCGCGATCGGCCGCGCC
>NZ_JABEMG010000229.1 GCF_013004695.1 Promicromonospora citrea | reverse complement strand
GTCGCGCAGATGTCGCCCGCCGCACGGCCCGGGCTGCTGCGCGAGCTCGCCGCGCGCGGCGTCACCGCCCTCGCGCTCGACGCCGTCCCGCGCATCTCGCGCGCGCAGTCGCTCGACGTGCTCAGCGCGCTGTCCAACGTCGCGGGCTACCGCGCCGTCGTCGAGGCGGCGGCGGAGTTCGGCGGGATGTTCTCCGGCCAGGTCACCGCGGCGGGCACGACGCCGCCCGCCACCGTCTTCGTCATCGGCGCGGGCGTCGCCGGGCTCGCCGCCGTCGGGGCCGCGGGCAGCCTCGGCGCCCAGGTGCGGGCCTTCGACGTGCGCCCGGAGGCGGCCGAGCAGATCGAGTCCATGGGCGCCACGGTCGTCCGCGCCGACGCGGCGGCCCAGCAGGTCAGCACCGACGGCTACGCGTCCGCCCTCACCGCCGACCAGGAGGCCGCCGCGCTGCGCGCCTACGCGGCCGAGACGGCGCGGGCCGACGTCGTGATCACGACGGCCCTCGTGCGCGGCACCGCGCCGACGACGGTCACGGCCGAGATGGTCGCGGCGATGCGGCCCGGCAGCGTCGTCGTCGACCTTGCCGCGCCCGGCGGAGGCAACTGCGAGCTCACCGTGCCCGGCGAGCGGGTCGTCAGCGACAACGGCGTCGTCGTGCTCGGGTACACCGACCTGCCCGACCGGATGCCCCGGCACACCTCCGAGCTGCTCGGCACCGCCGTCGCCAACCTCCTCGCGCTCCTCACGCCCGCGCGCGACGGTCGGCCCGCGCTCGACCTCGACGACGTCGTCGTGCGCGGCATGACCGTCACGACCGGCGGCGAGGTGCTGTGGCCGCCCCCGCCCGTCGCGGTGTCGGCGGCCGGGGCAGGGGCCGCGGCGGCCCCTGCCCCGGCCGCGGAGCCCGCACCCGTACCGCGCCGTCGGCCCGCGCTCCGTGCCGCCCTCACCGGGCTCGCTGCCGTGCTCGGCGCCCTCGCCGTCGCGGCCTCGCCCGCCGAGCAGGCGGCGCACTTCACGGTGCTGGCGCTCGCGGTGGTCGTCGGGTTCTACGTGATCTCGCACGTCACGCACGCCCTGCACACGCCGCTCATGTCCCAGACCAACGCGATCTCCGGGATCATCCTGGTCGGTGGCATGCTCCAGATCGGTTCGGCCGACCCGGTGGTGACCACGCTCGCCGTGCTCGCCTCCGCCGTGGCGAGCATCAACATCGTCGGCGGGTTCCTCGTGACCTACCGCATGCTCGGCATGTTCCGGCGGGGCGCGGACCCGGCCGACGCGACCGCGGGCGGGGGTGCGCGATGACCGCCGGGTCCGTGGTCCAGGCGCTCTACCTCGTCGCGGGCGTGCTGTTCGTGCTGTCCCTGGCGGGCCTGTCCCGGCAGGAGACGGCGCGGCGCGGCGCGCTGCTCGGCATGGCGGGCATGGGGCTCGCGCTGGCCGCGACGGTCGCGCTCTCTCTCGTGCGGTCCGAGCGGCCGGCCGGCGTCACGGCCGGCCTGATCGTCCTCGTGCTCCTCGTGGGCGCCGCCGTGGGCACGTGGCGGGCCCGGACGGTCGAGATGACGCAGATGCCGGAGCTCATCGCGCTGCTGCACTCGTTCGTCGGCGCCGCGGCCGTCCTCGTGGGCTTCGGCTCCTACCTCGGCTCGTCCTCGGGTCCGTCCGGCGACGCCGGGCACGGCGGCACCGTGCACCTCGTCGAGGTGTTCCTCGGCGTGCTCATCGGTGCCGTGACGTTCACCGGGTCGGTGGTCGCGTTCGGCAAGCTCTCGGCGCGCCTGCGCTCCTCGCCGCTGCTGCTGCCCGGCCGCAACGGGCTCAACCTCGCGGCCCTCGTGGCGTGCGGCGGGCTGCTGTGGTGGTTCCTCGCCGCGCCGGGCACGGGGCTCGTCCCGCTCGTGCTCATGACGCTCGTCGCGCTCGCCCTCGGCTGGCACCTCGTGGCGGCGATCGGCGGCGGCGACATGCCCGTCGTCGTCTCGATGCTCAACTCGTACTCGGGGTGGGCCGCCGCCGCGGCGGGGTTCATGCTGGGCAACGACCTGCTCATCATCACCGGTGCGCTGGTGGGCTCGTCGGGTGCGATCCTCAGCTACCTCATGTGCCGGGCCATGAACCGGTCGTTCGTGAGCGTCATCCTCGGCGGGTTCGGCGCGGAGACGGGCGCGGCCGCGCCCGGTGGCTCCGTCGAGCAGGGCACCCACCGGGAGACGACGGCGCTCGAGGTGGCGGACCGGCTCACGGCCGCGCGCTCGGTGGTCGTGGTGCCGGGCTACGGCATGGCGGTGGCGAAGGCGCAGTACCCGGTGGCGGACCTCGTGGCCCGGCTCACGGCGCGCGGCACGACGGTGCGGTTCGGGATCCACCCGGTCGCGGGGCGGCTGCCCGGCCACATGAACGTGCTGCTGGCCGAGGCCAGGGTGCCCTACGACCAGGTGCTCGGCATGGACGAGATCAACGACGACCTCCCCGGCACCGACGTCGTGCTGGTCATCGGTGCCAACGACACCGTGAACCCGGCGGCGCAGGACGACCCGTCGTCGCCCATCGCGGGCATGCCGGTGCTCGCGGTGTGGCAGGCTCGGGAGGTGGTGGTCTTCAAGCGGTCCATGGCGACGGGCTATGCCGGCGTGCAGAACCCGCTCTTCTTCCGCGAGAACACGGCCATGCTGTTCGGCGACGCGAAGGAACAGGTGGAGCTGATCGTCCAGGCCCTCTGAGGGCCCCCGACACCGGGCGCGGGCGGCGCCCTTTGCCTTCGTGTGGTGATGTGTGGGTGAATTGAAGGAGCCGCGCTGACGGTGCGCGGTCTCGACTTGGTATAAAGGGGCGCGCCGAGAAAGCCCGGCGCAGTCCCTCAGTGCGGAGGCGGAGTGGTGACACGCTCACTCGCGACCGGTGCGGTCGCCCTCGTCGGGTTCCTGGCGCTCGTCGCGACCACGGAGCTCTTCTGGTTCGGGCCTCCCAGCGGCGCGCACAACGCCGGCGAGCTCTTCGCCCTGGTCGCCGGTGCGGTCCTCGCGCTCGTGACCTGGGCGCTCGTCGGCTGGACGGTCGCCCGTGTGGCCCGCGCCCTGCGCCGGCCGCGGGCGTCGGTCGTGCTGGGGCTCGCGGTGCCCGCCGCGGCGGTCCTCGTGCTCGCGCTCACGGTCGACCTCGACCCGTGGTCCACCGGCTTCGGCGTCCTCGCGTTCGCCGCGGCCTCCGGCGGGGTGCTGGCGACGCTCCGCCGCAGGCCCGCGGTGCCGCCGGACGAGCTGCGGACCCGGCACGGTCACCCGCCGGTCCGCATGGCGGCGTGACGGCTCACCAGAACCGGACCGGCAGGCCGCGGCGGGCGTAGACCGTCTCGACGGCGGCGCGGACCTGCGCCGGCTCACCCAGGCGTTCCGGGTCGAGGCCGAGCACCACGAGGGTCGCGACGCCGTCGTGCTCGGACCACCAGGAGTCCAGACCGCCGCGCATCTGCCGCAGCCGGCCGCGGGTCAGGCCCTGCGTGACGCCCCGCATGAGGACACCCGACGCGGGCGTGCCGAACGGCGCGGCGAACGCCGCGGGCAGCCGGCCGAGGTTGGAGGCCAGGCACAGCGGGGCGGTGGCGTCGCGGGCGGCACGCTTGGCGACGGCGTCGGGCACCATCTGCAGGAGCGGCTTGAGCGGGCCCAGCGCGTCCACCCGGGTGCCCGACGTCAGGGCCCGGAACTCCGCGGCGGCGGCCGACCGGACCTGGGCCAGGTCGGTCACGACGCCTGCCCGCTCGGGCGCGGGCGTCACCGTCGTGTCGACGGCGATCGAGACCCCCGACGTGGCGTTCGACCGCAGGTCGCCGGAGCCGCGCAGGCTCACCGGCACCGACACGCGGACGGGCGTGCCGGGTGTCGCGACGCCCGCCGCGAGCAGGATCTCCGTGCACACGGCGATGAGCAGCGAGTTCGCGGTGCCGCCCGCGGCACGGGCGGTGCGGTGCCAGGTCCCGGCGTCGGTGTCCACGACGACGACGGGCGGGTGCGCGGGCTGCGTGTCGTCCGGCCGCGGCCCGGGGCGGGGCCGGTCGGTGGACTGCTGCGCGGCGACCG
>NZ_JABEMG010000228.1 GCF_013004695.1 Promicromonospora citrea | reverse complement strand
GTGAGCAGGTTATGCAAGAGGGTTGACAGAACTATGTCACACTGCTTGCCTAACCCCGGGCCCGATGCGGCCCGGAAAGAAGGTTCTCGATGCCGAGAGAGATGCCGAGAGTGATCCGGCGCCGGTCTGGGCGAGCTGCGCCTCCACGCGGCCGAGGATGTCGCGCAGCAGCGCGGAGGCACGGGCCCTGACCTCCGTCAGGTCGCGCGTGAACGCGAGGGCCGCGTCGAGCGACGCCTCCGCGACCGCGATGCGCTGCAGCCCCTCGAGCGGGTCGCCGCCCTCGCGCGTCACCTCGACGTGCTTGAGCGCCGCCTGGGCCGCCGTGCGCGCGAGGGTGACCCGGAAGTCGCCCTCGACGGCCCGGGCCGCCGCCACGTCCTGCGTGAGGGACGCGATCGCCTTGTCGAGCCGTGCCGCCGCGTCCTGGAGGTGCTCGGCGGTGGTGTCGATCGCGTCGAGGAGCGTGATGGCCTGGCCGAGCGCGTTCTGGGCGCCCCGCGCGTGGGAGACGGCGATGGCCTTCTGCCCGGCGTCCAGGGCGGAGCGTCCCGCCGCAACCGCCTCCTTGGCGTTGGTGAGCAGCAGCTCCGCCTGCTCCGGGTTGCGGGCGACCAGGGCGAGCGTCGCGGCGGGGTAGGCCCCCGCCAGCTCGTCCAGCACGGAGCGGGCCGTGGCCACGCGGCCGGCGACCTCGGGCTCGCGCGTCACCACGTCGTCGAGCAGCTCGGGCGCGCGCTGCTGCAGGCGGCGCAGGTCGTCGAACGCGCGGGTGTGCGCGTCGAGCGTGTCGGCCGCGCGCTCGCAGAGCGCCAGCACCTCGGCCAGCGCCGCCCGGCGGTCCGGGTCGTCGGGCGCCGGTTCCGTGGTCGCGTCGTCGCCGGCAGCAAAGTCCGCGCGGGCCTCGCCGTCGGCGTCGAGCTCCTGGCGGATCGCGAAGGCCTCCCGCACGTCGGCCGTCGCGCGGGCGAGGATCACCTCGAAGTCGCGGGTCGCGCTCTCGCCGAGCTCCGCGCGGGCGAGGCCGAGCTCCTGCCCGCAGGTCTTGAGCGCGTCGTCGATGCCGACCAGCGCCGACGCCGCCCGCTCGTCCAGCTCGGCGAGGGTCAGGCCCGCGAGCTCGTCCGCCGTCGGGCCCGCCGCCTGCGGACGGCGGCCGACGCCGGCCAGGCGCCCGCGGAACCGCGGGACCACGAACCGCCACACCACGAACGCGAGCGCGGCCACGAGGAGCACGCCGCCCGCGACGAGCGCGACGACGAGCCACGGGACGGACGACCCGCCGCCGGTCTCGCGGACGGTGTCCGCGGCGTCCGTCGCCGCGTCGGCCCAGCGCTCGTCCGCCACCGCGGCGGCGACGGCCTCGTCGACCTGCTCGAGCTGCGCGTCGGTGAGCGCCACGTTGGTGTCGGCCGAGATCCCGAACGCGCCGTCGGCCGTCGCGACCGCCAGCACCAGGTCCTCGGTCCCGAGGCCCGACTGGTTGGCGCTCGCGTTGGCCCAGTCCACGGGCTGGGTGCCGTCGAACGACTCGATGTAGACGACGAGCATGCGCAGGTCCGACTCGTCGGCGAGCCGGTCGAGCGCCGCCACGACGTCCTGGCGCTCCGCGTCGGTCAGGGCGCCCACCCCGTCCGTCACGGGGTCGGTCAGCGTGATCGGGGGCGACGCGGGGAGGATGTCGGACATCATCTCCGCCTGCATCGCCGCGGTGAGGCTGGGGGACACGGACGGGCGGGGCTCTGCCGGGGTCGCGACGGCCGCGGGGGAGACGGCCAGCTGGGACGCGACGGCGACGGCGAGACCTGCCGTGCCCGCGCACGCCACGACGGCGAGCCCCCGGGACACCCGGGGGACACCCTCGCGCGCGTGCTCGTGTGTTGCGGGGGACTCCATCACGTCCTGATCGTCACCCCGGGTTCAAGACATCGCAATCGGAGGACGCCGTGTTGCGCATATGCAATGAATCCCCAGGTAAACGCCCTACGTGAAGGGGGTTTTCACGGCGTCGGCGCGGTCAGGTCCTCGGCGTCGACGATGCGGTACGCGTACCCCTGCTCGGCGAGGAACCGCTGCCGGTGGGCGGCGAAGTCCTGGTCCACGGTGTCGCGGGCGACGACGGCGTAGAAGTGCGCCGTCCGACCGTCCGCCTTGGGCCGCATGATCCGCCCGAGCCGCTGCGCCTCCTCCTGCCGGGAGCCGAACGAGCCGGACACCTGGATCGCCACCGACGCCTCGGGCAGGTCGACCGAGTAGTTGGCCACCTTGCTCACCACGAGCCGCGAGATCTCGCCCTCGCGGAACGCACCGAACAGCCGCTGCCGCTCCTTGGTGGTCGTGGAGCCGGTGATGATCGGGGCGTCCAGGTGCTCGGCCAGCTCCTCCAGCTGGTCGATGTACTGGCCGATGACGAGGACCTGGTCGTCCGGGTGCTGCGCCACGATCTGCTCCACGACCTCCTTCTTGCCCGACGCCGACGCGGCCAGCCGGTACTTGTCCTCGGCCTCGGCCGTCGCGTACGTCATGCGCTCGGTGTCCGGGAGCGTGAGCCGCACCTCGACGCAGTCGGCGGGGGCGATGTAGCCCTGCGCCTCGATGTCCTTCCACGGCGCGTCGAACCGCTTGGGGCCGATGAGGCTGAACACCTCGTCCTCGCGGCCGTCCTCGCGCACGAGCGTCGCCGTGAGCCCCAGGCGGCGGCGCGCCTGCAGGTCCGCCGTCATGCGGAACACGGGAGCGGGCAGCAGGTGGACCTCGTCGTAGAGGATGAGGCCCCAGTCGCGGGCGTCCAGCAGCTCGAGGTGCGTGTAGACGTCCTTCCGCTTGGTGGTGAGCACCTGGTAGGTCGCGATGGTGACCGGCTTGATCTCCTTCTTGGTGCCGGAGTACTCGCCGATCTCGTCCTCGGTCAGCGTCGTGCGTCGCACGAGCTCGTCGCGCCACTGGCGCGCGCTGACGGTGTTGGTGACGAGGATGAGCGTCGTGGTGCCGGACTTCGCCATGGCGCCGGCGCCCACGATCGTCTTGCCCGCGCCGCACGGCAGCACGACGACGCCGGAGCCGCCGTGCCAGAACCCGTCGACCGCCTGCGCCTGGTACGGCCGCATCTCCCACGGCGCCGCCGTCTCGTGCGGCGTGCGGGGCTCGGTCACGGGGCTGAGGTCGATCGGGTGCTTCTCCCCGTCGACGTACCCCGCCAGGTCCTCTGCGGGCCAGCCGAGCTTGACGAGCACCTGCTTGAGGTGGCCGCGCTCGGACGGGTGCACCACGACGGTCGACTCGTCGACGCGCTCACCCACGAGGCCCGCCGTGCGCTTCGACTTCAGCACCTCCGCGAGCACCGCCTGGTCGGTCGTGCGCAGCACGAGGCCGTGCGCCGGGTCCTGGACGAGCTGCAGGCGCCCGTACCGGGACATCGTCTCGGCGACGTCGACCAGCAGCGCATGCGGCACCGGGTAGCGGCTGTACTCGATGAGCGTGTCGACGACCTGCTCGGCGTCGTGCCCGGCGGCGCGCGCGTTCCACAGGCCCAGCGCCGTGAGGCGGTAGGTGTGCACGTGCTCGGGCGCGCGCTCGAGCTCGGCGAACGGCGCGATCGAGCGCCGCGCCTGCTCGGCGCTCGGGTGGTCGACCTCCAGCAGGAGGGTCTTGTCGCTCTGGACGATGAGCGGTCCGTCGGGCATGAGTCTCCCTCGGTGGTGCTGCGGCTGTGGTGCTGCGGGCGGTTGTCGGGGCGGTTCCGGGAGGCGGTCTAGGGGGCGGGCGACGTCGGGAGCACCGACGCGATGCGGTGCACGGCGATGGTCAGCTCGGCCTCTCGGTCCGGGTCGAGCGCGCGGAGCCTGCCGCCGTCGAGACGCAGGGGCTTGAGCTCACGCCGCTCCAGCCGGCCGGTGTGACCCGCCACCTCGACGATCACGGTGGACCCGGTCCGGAGCGCGTCGCGCACCAGTGCCAACCCGTCGGCGGGGTGCTGTGTTCCCGGGTCGTCGTCCGGGAGGTCGTCCACAGGCCGGGGTGTCGGCTCGGCGTCGTCGTCGCGGGGGCGCTGGACGGCGCCCGAGCCGCCGGCCGAGCGGGCCACGGCGGCGGCCTCGCCACGGGCGCG
>NZ_JABEMG010000227.1 GCF_013004695.1 Promicromonospora citrea | reverse complement strand
CGCGGCGCCGGCCCAGCCGGACCGGGTGCGGCGCGTCGCCCGGGCGGCGCTCCCCACGCGGCACGGCGAGTTCCGCGTGGCGGCGTACCGCGACCTGCGCACCGGCGCCGAGCACCTGGCGCTCACGCCCGCCGGGCCGCAGCGGCACTCCGGCGGACGCCTGGTGCGCGTGCACTCCGAGTGCCTCACGGGCGACGCCCTGGGTTCGCTGCGCTGCGACTGCGGGCCCCAGCTCGACGCCTCGCTCGCCGCGGTGGCGGCCGAGGGCGGGGCCGTGGTCTACCTGCGCGGGCACGAGGGCCGGGGGATCGGCCTCGCGGCCAAGATCCAGGCGTACGCACTGCAGGACGCCGGGCGGGACACCGTCGAGGCGAACGTCGACCTCGGGCTGCCCGTCGACGCGCGCGAGTACGGCGCCGCCGCCGCGATCCTGGCCGACCTCGGCCTCGACGGCGTGACGCTCCTGACCAACAACCCCGACAAGGTGACCGGGCTGCGCGAGGCAGGGACGGTCGTCGTCGGGCGCCGTGCGCTCGTGGTGGGGCGCGGCGTGCACAACCACCGGTACCTGGAGACCAAGCGGGTGGTGCTGGGGCACCTCATCGACCAGCAGGAACACCTCAGCGAGCATCGCAACGAGCACCACGACGAGCACGAAGGAGCATGCGCATGAGCGGGGCCGGAGCACCGACGCTGGCCGTGGACGGGACGGGCCTGCGGGTCGTCGTCGTCGCGGCGAGCTGGCACGAGCGGGTCATGGACGGGCTGCTGGAGGGCGCCCGGCGGGCGCTGCGGGAGTCGGGGGCGCAGTGGACGGAGGTCCGGGTGCCGGGATCGTTCGAGCTGCCCGTCGCAGCGGCGCGGGCGGCGGCCGGGGGAGCGGACGCGGTCGTCGCCCTGGGGGTGGTGATCCGGGGCGGGACGCCGCACTTCGACTACGTGTGCTCGGCCGCGACCACGGGGCTCACCGACGTCAGCGTGCGGACGGGCGTCCCCGTCGGGTTCGGAGTCCTGACGTGCGACGACGAGGCGCAGGCGCTGGACCGCGCCGGCCTGGAGGGGTCCAGCGAGGACAAGGGCGCCGAGGCGGCGGAGGCGGCGGTCGGGACGGTGGTCGCGCTGCGCGGCCTGCCCGCCGTCTCGGGTGCTCCTGCATAAATAGTGTGCCAAGCGTCTCTGACGCCCACATCACCCGGGCATCCGGCCCACCACCCGCAAGGACGGACGGGGTCGGGACACATGCTGGGCATGACGAGGTCGACGAGGTCATGGCGCCCGCGGGGCGCTTCGGGAGTCCTGGCGGTCGGCGTGCTGCTCACCGGGTGCGCCGGTGGGTTGCCCGCGGGGTGGGGCGGCGAGCCGGCGGGGGAGACGTGCGTCGACTGGGTGCGGTTCGACACCCCGCCGGACGCCGCCGCCGACGCCGCGTTCGTGGTGCGTGGCCGCGTGCTGGAGCAGGACGGCACCGAGCGGCTGTACGGCGCCCAGGCCCACCGCTGGCTGGTCGAGGTGGACGCGGTGCTGGAGCCGGACGCGTCCGGGGAGATCTGGTCCGCGCGCCGGGATCCGGCCGCGCACCACGCGATCTCGACGCGGACACCAGATCTCGCGGGACCCGGGGCCTCCGGCGCGCGGGTGGTGCCCGCCGTCGTGGGGCCGATCGAGGTGCGGGCGGGAGAGACCGTCGCCGTCGTGTCCACCCCGGAGACCTGCACCTCCGGCGGGGCGTACCCGGACGGCGACCCGCTGGATCCCGCCACGGGCCTCGCCGGGCCGGACGGCACCGTGATCGTGCTGCTGTCCACGGCGTCCGACCGGCCGGACGTCGTCGACGCCGGCGGGCTGCTCCACCTCGTCACCCCGCACCAGGGCGTGCTCACGCCCGGCGACGACGGCGCGCTGCCCGCGACGTGGCCCTCGCCATAGTCGCAGCCGGCCGAAACGTGGGACGACGGCCGGTGGCGCCCCCGTCCCCCGACTAGGCTGGACCCGTGAAGACCTTCGAGACCCTGTTCGCCGAGCTGACCGAGAAGGCCGTGACCCGCCCCGCGGGCTCCGGGACCGTGGCCCAGCTGGACGCGGGTGTCCATGCCATCGGCAAGAAGGTCGTGGAGGAGGCCGCCGAGGTCTGGATGGCCGCGGAGTACCAGTCGGACGCCGAGACCGCCGAGGAGATCTCGCAGCTCCTCTACCACCTGCAGGTCCTGATGGTCGCCAAGGGACTGACCCTCGAGGACGTGTACACGCATCTGTGACCCGGCCCTGGCGCCGTTCGACCCCATCGGTCGGACCGGCGCCGGGAGAGCCGGGTCGTCAGGTCCGACGTACACCCAGAGAGGAATCAACCATGCTGCGCATCGCCGTCCCCAACAAGGGCTCCCTGTCGGGACCCGCGTCCGAGATGCTGCGCGAGGCGGGCTACCGCCAGCGCCGTGACACCCGTGAGCTCGTGCTCGCCGACCCGGAGAACGACGTCGAGTTCTTCTTCCTGCGCCCGCGCGACGTCGCGGTGTACGTGGGGACGGGCACCGTCGACGTCGGCATCACCGGGCGTGACCTCATGCTCGACTCGGGTGCCGACGCCGTCGAGCACCTGGGCCTCGGGTTCGCGCGCTCGACGTTCCGGTACGCGGCGCCCGTCGGCACCGAGCAGCCGGTCACCGAGATCGCGCACATCGCCGGGCGGCGCGTCGCGTCGTCGTACACGACGCTCGTGGCCCAGCACCTGGCGAAGCAGGGCGTCGAGCCGGCCGCGATCGTGCACCTGGACGGCGCGGTGGAGTCCAGCGTGCGCCTCGGTGTGGCGGACGTGATCGCCGACGTCGTCGAGACGGGCACCACGCTGCGCGCCGCGGGCCTGGAGGTGTTCGGCGAGCCGATCCTGAGGTCGGAGGCCGTGCTCATCCGCCGGTCCGACGCCGAGCCGCCCGCGGGCCTCGAGGTGCTGACCCGTCGCCTGGAGGGCGTCATCACGGCGCGGGAGTACGTGCTCATGGACTACGTGGTGCCGGCCGCACGCCTGGAGGACGCCGTGGCGATCACCCCGGGCAAGGAGTCGCCGACGGTCTCGGAGCAGCACCACAGCGACGCCTACGCCGTCCGGGTCATGGTGCCGCGCCGCGAGACCAACCGGATCATGGACGCGCTGTACGACGTGGGTGCGCGCGCCATCATCGTGACCTCGATCCACGCCTCGCGGCTGTAGCGCCATGGACGGGCACGCGGGCACGGGCGAACCGGGTGGGGACGCGGAGAGGTTCCGCACCTTCCGCGGCCGGTTCGGCACGCCGGTCGCGTACGGGCTCGCGCTGCTCTCGGCCGGTGGGTGCGCGTTCGTCGCGCTCTCGGCGACCGGGCAGGGTGCCGACACCGCCAACCGGGTGGCCATCATCGTGTTCGGGCTGCTCGGCGGGCTGATCGCGTGGCGGTTCGGGGCCGTGCGCGCCGAGCCCGACCCGGAGGGCCTCACGGTCGTCAACTACGCGTCGCGGCGCCGTCTGGCGTGGCCGGAGATCGTCACGGTGCGGTTCGGGTCGGGCGACCCGTGGGTGCACCTCGACCTCGCGGACGGCGACGTGCTCGCCGTCATGGGCATCCAGCGCGCGGACGGCGAGCACGGCATGGCCGAGGCGCGCCGCCTGGTCGCCCTCGTCCGCGAGCTGGGCGAGGCCCCGGACCCGCACTGAGCTGGTGCCGGCGGTGAGATCTGGTGGCGCACGGCCGGATCTCACCGCGACGACCGATCCCAGTGGCATCGCCAGGTGAGGATCTCGGCGGGGCCCCGGACGCACAGCGGCCCCCGTCTCCACGTGGAGACGGGGGCCGCTGTGTCGCGTCAGCGGGTGCGCTGCGGGGTGCGGCCGCGGGGTGCGCGGTCGCCGTCCGGGCGGCGGTGGTCGCCGCCGGTACGCGCGCTCCGCTCCCCGCCGCGGGGGGCGCCCCGGTCGAGGGTGATGCGCAGCGGCTTGCCGGCGACGCGGGCGCGGGCCAGGCGGTCGAGCGCCTCGTTGTCGAGCGGCGCGGTGATGTCGACCAGCGAGAAGCTGCCGAAGATGTCGATCTTGCCGACGTCGGCGCCGGTGATCCCGCCCTCGTTCGTCAGGGCACCGACGATCCCGCCCGGCTGCACGCCGTGCGTGTGACCCACCGCGAGGCGGTATCGGGTGCCGCGGGCGGGCCGGCGGATGCCCCGCTCGCCGTCGAACCGGCCGCGGCTCGCGCCGGACCGGTCGTGCCGGTCGCCGTCGCGCGAGGCGGCACGGCG
>NZ_JABEMG010000226.1 GCF_013004695.1 Promicromonospora citrea | reverse complement strand
GGGCCCGGGCCGCGGCCGCGTGCGGCACCGCGAACGCGGCGCTCGGGCGGACGGCGACCGCGTCGTCCACCGAGGGCCCGTTCGGCGCGGCGCTGGCGGTCGACGGCGACCCGCAGACCCGGTGGAGCAGCGAGCCCGCCGACCCGCAGTGGATCCGGGTCGACCTCGGCTCGGTGCAGGACCTGTGCGGCGTCGAGCTCGTCTGGGAGACCGCCTACGGCACGGCGTTCCGCGTCGAGGCGTCCGACGACGGCGAGACGTGGCACACCCTGGCCACGGTGACGGACGGGACCGGCGGCACCGACGCCCTCGACGTCCAGGGCTCCGGCCGGTACGTGCGCGTCACCGGGACCGAGCGGGGCACCGGGTACGGCTACTCGCTGTTCGAGCTCAAGGTGTTCACGGGCCAGGGCACCACCGAGCCGGGCGACCCGATCCCCGGCGGCGGCGACCTCGGGCCCAACGTGCACGTCTTCGGTCCCGACACGCCCGTCGACCAGGTGCAGGCGGCCCTCGACGCCGTCTACGACCAGCAGGAGGCGGACCAGTTCGGCGACGGGCGCCACCAGTTCCTGTTCGAGCCCGGCACCTACCCCGTGCACGTGAACGCCGGTTTCCACACCGCGATCTCCGGCCTGGGGACGAGGCCCGACGACGTGAACATCACCGGCGGTGTCTGGGCCGACGCGGAGTGGTTCGAGGGCAACGCCACGCAGAACTTCTGGCGCTCCGTCGAGAACCTCGCGGTGACGCCGTCGGGCGGCGACATGCGGTGGGCCGTCTCCCAGGCCGCACCGATGCGCCGCGTGCACGTGCGCGGCAACCTCATGCTGCACTCGTCGCGGTACGGGTGGGCGTCGGGCGGGTACGTCGCCGACTCGGTGATCGACGGCGAGGTCCGCGCCTGGACGCAGCAGCAGTGGTACACCCGCGACTCGACGCTCACCGGCGGCTGGGCCGGGACGCTGTGGAACATGGTGTTCTCCGGCACCGAGAACGCCCCGCCGACGTCGTACCCCGACCCCGCCGTGACCACCCTGGACACGACGGGCGTCATCCGGGAGAAGCCCTACCTCTCCCTGGACGGCGACGACTACGCGGTGTTCGTGCCGTCGCTCCGGTCCGGTACGCGGGGTGCCACCTGGGACGGCGGGACGACGTCGGGCACCTCGATCCCGCTGGACCGGTTCTACGTGGCCCGGCCCGGCGACTCGGCCGAGCGGATCAACGCGGCGCTGGACCAGGGGCTGCACCTGCTGCTCACGCCGGGGATCTACGAGACGACGGGGACGATCGAGGTGGACCGGGCGGACACGGTGGTGCTCGGGCTGGGCTACGCCACGATCGTGCCGACGGCCGGGCAGACGGCGATGCGCGTGGGCGACGTCGACGGCGTCCGCGTCGCGGGCGTGCTCTTCGACGCCGGCGCCGCCGAGTCCCCCTCGATGCTCACCGTGGGCACCGAGGGCTCGACGGCGGACCACGCGGACGACCCGATCTCGCTGCACGACGTGTTCGTGCGCGTGGGCGGGGCGCACGCCGGCCGCGTCGACCAGGCGATCGTCGTGAACGCCGACGACACGATCGTCGACCACGTCTGGTCGTGGCGCGGCGACCACGGCGAGGGCATCGGCTGGGACGTCAACACGGCGCGCAACGGGCTCGTCGTGAACGGTGACGACGTCGCGGGCTACGGCCTCTTCGTCGAGCACTACCAGCAGTACAACACCCTGTGGAACGGGGAGCGCGGCCGCACGATCTTCTACCAGAACGAGCTGCCGTACGACCCGCCGGACCAGGCCGCGTGGAACCACGACGGCATCAGGGGCTGGGCCGCCTACAAGGTCGCCGACCACGTGACGCAGCACCAGGCGTGGGGCCTGGGGTCGTACTGCGTGTTCACGTCGGACGCCTCGATCACCTCGGACAACGGGTTCGAGGTGCCGCGGACGCCGGGGGTGCGGATGCACTCGCTGCTCACGGTGTCGCTCGGCGGCGTGGGGACGTACGAGCACGTCATCAACGGGGTGGGACCGCGCGCGGCGGGCACGGAGACCGTCCCTGCGACGGTGACGAGCTATCCGTAGGGCGCCGAGGTGACGACAGGCGGCCGCCCCCACCACGCGTGGGGGCGGCCGCCTCGCGCGCCGGACCGACGCCGCGGGTCAGCGCCCGAGGCCCCTGGCCCGGCGGTCGACCGCGTTCTTCGCGTCAAGGAGGCCGTCGCCCGTGAGCTCGCGGTAGCGCTTCACGGCCTCGACCCGCTTGCCCTCGAGGATGAGCCGGTCCACCTCCTCGATGCCCGCCGGCCACGGTTCCGCGACACCGAGGTGCTCCATCACGGCGTCGAGCTTGCGCTCCAGCCGGTCCGTCTCGGACCGCTGAGCCGTGCGGTGACCCGTGACCGTGAACCACAGGGACACGACCAGGAGGACGATGATCGTGAGAACGATTGTCATGCTCACGAGCCTAACGGGAGCGTCGAGGGCCCCGCCGGCAAAGACTCAGGTCACCGCCCCGAGGTGCCACGGGATGAACTCCTCGGCCCCGATCTCGAGCTCCTCGCTCACCGTCCGCTCGCCGGAGGCCACCGCGAGGACGCGGTCGAAGATCTGCTGCCCCACCTCGGCCACCGTCGCGGTGCCGTCGACGATCACGCCCGCGTCGAGGTCCATGTCCTCGGCCATCGCCGTGTACATGGGCGTGTTCGTCGCGACCTTGATCGACGGCGTCGGGCGGCAGCCGAACACCGACCCGCGCCCCGTCGTGAAGACGACGACGTTCGCGCCGCCCGCCACGAGGCCCGTCACGGACACCGGGTCGTAGCCGGGGGTGTCCATGAAGCCGAACCCGCGCTCGGTGATCGGCTCGGCGTACTCGTACACCGCGCCGAGGTCGGCCTGTCCGCCCTTGGCGACCGCGCCGAGGGACTTCTCGAGGATCGTGGTCAGCCCGCCCGCCTTGTTGCCGGGCGACGGGTTGTTGTCGAGCGTGCCGCCGCCCGCCCGGACGTAGTCGCGCCACCAGTCGATGCGGTCGAGCAGCTTCTTGGCGACGGCGGGCTCCGTCGCGCGGGCGGTGAGCAGGTGCTCGGCGCCGTACACCTCGGGCGTCTCCGCGAGCACCGACGTCGCGCCGTACGCCACCAGCCGGTCGGACGCCCAGCCGAGCGCCGGGTTCGCCGTGATGCCCGAGTAGCCGTCGGACCCGCCGCAGTTGAGGGCGAGCACCAGCTCCGACACGTCGCACTCGACGCGCTCGCGCGCGTTCACGAGCGGGAGCATCGCGCGGACGGCCTCGACCCCCGCGCGCACCGACGCCCGCACGCCGCCGGTCTCCTGGATCGTCAGCGACCGCACCACGGTGTCGTCCGGGATGGCGGCCAGCAGGCCCTGCTCGACGTCGGACCCTGACCCTGTGCCGGACCCTGTGCCGGACCCTGTGCCGGGCGGGCCGACCGTCGGCATGCCGAGGTCGGTGACCCGGCCCGAGCGGGCGGCGAGGGCGGCGCCGGGCACCATCTCGCAGCCGAGGCCGAGCACGAGCAGGCCCGCGACGTTCGGGTGCGCGGCGTATCCGCGCAGGGTGCGCAGCAGCACCTGGCCGCCCTCGGAGTCGGGCACGAGGCCGCAGCCCGAGGTGTGGGTCAGGGCGATGACGCCGTCGACGTTCGGGTACGCGTCCAGCGCGGCGCCGCGGAACTGGTCGGCGATCATGCGCGCCGTCGACGCCGAGCAGTTGACGCTGGTCAGGATCGCAACGAAGTTGCGGGTGCCGACCCGCCCGTCGGCCCGGCGGTAGCCGCGGAAGGTGGGCCGGGCGCCGTCGGGCACGGGCAGCTCGGTGCGGGTGCCGCCGAGCGGTGCCTCGCGCGTGCCGTCCTCGAAGCCGAGGTTGTGGCCGTGCACATGGTCGCCGGGGGCGATGTCGACGGTCGCGGCCCCGATGACCTGACCGTACTTGTGCACCTGGCCGCCGGCGGGCACGGCGCGCAGCGCGATCTTGTGCCCGCGGGGCACGGGTCCCGTGGCGGTGACGGGGGTGGCCCCGGGGGCGGCTGCCGTGTCCCCCGGCGCCAGGTCCCTGGTGACGACCGCGACGTCGTCACCCTCGCGCAGCACGAGCAGATCGTGTGACACCTTCGGCACCTCCTGTTTGAACCGTTTCATCCTACCCACCCCCGCGGTCCTCGCCGAGGTAGTCACGTGGCGAGGTAGTCACGTGGTGGTCGCTCCGCTGACTACCTCGCCAGGTGACTAGGCGGATTCAACTGGTGGTCGCAACACCCCTGATGATCGGGGTGTTCGATGAAGTCTTGGAGCCGTTTACCCGTGCCCCGGGAGCACCGGCGGGTCTTCTGGTCTGATCTACGTGCTCAT
>NZ_JABEMG010000225.1 GCF_013004695.1 Promicromonospora citrea | reverse complement strand
GACGCCAGCCGCGCCTCCGGGTCGGGGTCGGCGTCGGCGGCCAGGCCGTGCAGGCCGTCCAGCACGGCGGCGAGCCGCGCGGGGGTGACGGCCGGGTGCGGCCGACGGAGCCGGGCGACGAAGCGCAGGGCGACCAGGGCGCCGTCGGACAGCTCCGCCGTCTCGGTCGCGTCGCCCTGGGCCGCGGCGCGGCGGCGGACCAGGACGCCCTCGTCGATCCACTCCGACACGTAGAACCAGCCGGAGTAGGGCAGCTCGAAGCCGGCCCGGCGCAGCTCGGGCAGGTCGTCGTCGATGCGGTCGGCGAGCTGCTCCACGGGCAGGCGCCGCCGGGCGGCTCCCAGATGGCGCTCCAGGAGCACGACGGCGGCAGCGGCGTTGCGCGACCGCAGCAGCACCCAGGCGGGGTGCTCCTGGAGGAGCGCGCGCACGGCGCGCGCGGCCTGACCGCGGCGGCCCGGCCCCTGGCCGGCGTCAGCCGCCGTACCCGTCGACGTACCCATGAGGGCTGAGAGTAGTAGGCGGATGTGTCGTTACGGCACCTTCGGGGGAAACATGCGGTACCTGCCGTCCGCACCTCCCGCCGGGGCGGCGTCCGCCGCGCCGGGAGGCGGATAGACGTATAGAGTCCTCGTGGTGTCACCGGCACGTGGATGCTGACCGAGCCGACGGGAGGGTGCCTTGCTCACGACCGCAGCCCAGATCGTTGTCCGGATCCGAGCCGAGCGCGAGCTCACGATGACCTCGCTCGCGGCGCTCGCCGGCGTCCCCACGTCGACGATCAGCCGCATCGAGTCCGGCCGGATCGAACCGACCCTCGGGATGATCCGCCGGATCGCGCTGGGCGCCGGGTATCACCTCCACCTGCAGTACCACGACCTGTTCTCGGGCAGGATCGAGGACCATCCGGTCGGGGTCGGCACGAACGAGGACGAGAACGAGGGGGACCACGACCGGTAGGGGCGTTTCGCCCACATCGGCTACCGTGGCTTCACAGGGGAGGTCTCGTATGGGATGCCTGCGCAGGGGACACGCAAATTGTGACATTGCGCGCAGAAATGTCGAAAGTGGACAGGTGCACCGCGCTCAGGTTGTGCCCCGGATTCTGCCGAGCAATATGGTCGTCATATGCCGAACGTCATGATCCCCGCCGCGGTGCGGGCGGACGTCGAGACGCTGTGGGCGTTCCACGACCTGCGCCACGAGCCGCGGGCGGTGGACGTCTGCATCGGCCTGGGCGGCCACGACCTGGGGGTCGCCGACTACACGGCGGACCTCTACCTCGAGGGCCTGTTCGGGCAGATCGTGTTCACCGGCGCGAACGCGCCCACCACCATCGACGTCTTCCCCCAGGGCGAGGCGTTCGGCTACCGCGACCACGCGATCGCCCGTGGCGTTCCCGCCGAGGCGGTGCTCGTCGAGCCCGCCGCGACGAACACCAGCGAGAACCTCGAGTACAGCCGCAAGGTGCTCGCCGAGCACGACATCGAGCCGTCGTCGGTCCTCCTCGTCTCCCACCCGTACCAGCAGCGCAGGGCGTTCGCGACGTGCCGGGTCGTGTGGCCGGAGGTCGACGTGCTGTGCGTCTCGCGGCCCCTCGGCCTGGACGCGTACGTCGCGACGATCGGCGACGCGGACCGGGTGGTCGACATGCTCGTGGGGGAGACGCAGCGCCTCTCGCTGTACGCCGACCGCGGTTTCATCGCGCACGAGGAGCCGGTGCCCGACGACGTCGTGGGCGCGTTCGACCGGCTCGTGACCGCCGGCTACACGTCGCGGCTGGTGGAGGACAGGCGGCCGATCGACGCGTGACCGCGGCGTGCTGAGGCCGACGTCACGAAGCGGATGATCCGTACATCCCTGGCGGGGCGGCGGGTTCTCCGTTACGTTTCCGGGGCATGGGCGAGGACAACAAGCGCGGCAGGGATCCCCGGAAGTTCACGTGGCAGGAGATCCTCACGTTCATCGCGGGTGCCGGGTACGTGGCCAGCCCGATCGACCTGCTCTCCGAGGGCGTGCTCGGCCCGCTGGGCCTCGGCGACGACGCGATCGCGATCGTCGTGGCGGGTGTGACGCTGTACAAGGCGCTCAAGCGGTTCCGGGAGCACCGGGCGACCCCGGGCGCCGCCGGGTCCGCGAGGTCCGGCTCCACCGGGTCGGGCTCCACGGGGACGCCCGGCGCCTCGTCGACGGCCGGCCCGTCGGGTGCGGCGGGCGCCACGGGCGGCCCGGCCCCCGAGCCCGCGCCGGGCAAGGGCAAGATCATCCCGGGCACCGCCGAGGACGTGACCGACCGCAGGCCGCGCCGCTGACCCGGCGCTAGGGTCGACGGCGTGGTCGGTAGCGAAGCACCCCGCATCCTCGTCGTCGGCGGCGGCCCCACCGGGTCGGCCACCGCGGTGGCCCTGCGGCGCGAGCTGCCCGCCGCGCGGGTGACCCTGATCGACAAGGCGACGTTCCCGCGGGACAAGACCTGCGGTGACGGGCTCGGCCCCGGCGCGCGGCGCGTGCTCGACGGGCTCGGCCTGTCCGCCCGGCTGCGCGACTTCCACATGCCGATGTCGGTCGCGATCAGCGGCCCCGGTGACGTCGAGGCGTTCGCCCGCGGCCCGATCATGGAGGGCCGCGACCTCGCCGGCTACGTCGCGCCGCGCCTCGTGCTCGACGACCTCCTGCTCGACGCGGCGCGAGACGCCGGCGCGCAGGTGCGTGAGGGCGTCGCGTTCACCGGGATGGCGCCGGCGGACGGCGGCGAGGTGGTCCCGCTGCCGGACGGCGACGCGTCCTTCGACCTGGTCGTCGGCGCCGACGGGGCCTACTCCGCGGTGCGCCGCGCGCTCGGCGTCGAACGGCCCCCGATGCGGCACACGCATGTCGCGATGCGCGCGTACGCCCGCGTCACGCACCCCACCCAGCCGGTCGGCGACACCCTGCGCTTCGACTTCCTCGAGTCCCTCCTGCCGGTCTACGGCTGGGTCTTCCCGCTGCCCGACGACGGCGCCAACCTCGGCGTCGGCATCCCGGTCGAGCAGCTCCGCCGGCAGACCGCGCGACACGGCCGCACGCTGCGCGACCTCTTCGACCGCTACGTCGCGGACCTGACCCGGCGCGGCTTCGAGGTCTCCGGCCTCGAGCGCGTGGCCACGCACCAGCTGCCCCACGCCGCGGCCCGCACACCCATGACGGCGCCCGGGCGCGCCGCCGTGCTCCTGGGGGACGCCGCCGCGACCATCAACCCCCTGAGCGGCGAGGGTATCTTCTACGGCATGGCAGCGGGCGTGCAGCTCGCCGAGCACCTCGGCGCCCTCGAGCGGGCGGGCACCTCCTGGCGCGGCGCGGGCCTGGCCGACGCGCTCGCCGGTTTCGAGCGGGCCCACCGGCGCCGGTTCGGCCGCCACTACCGCGAGTGCTACCGCGCGCAGCGACTCATGAGCTCTCGGACGTGGGCGAAGGTCGCGACGCGCGCCGTCGCGGCGTCGGACGAGGCCATGGCCCACGTGGCGCTCATGCTGTTCGACGAGCAGACGGCCGGGTCGCGCGGCCTCCTGAGGCTGACGGCGAGCCTGCTGCGGCCTGCGCTGCTCGGCGGCGCGCGCACGTCGCGGACCGGTCGGTGAGCTGCGGCGAGATCTGTCAGAATCGGGGCCCCGCCACCCCGTGGGACCACCTGGTCCCGCTCGACCGAGGACACCGATGCCACGCACCATCCGACGGGCCGCCGCACGACTGATCTGGACCGTCACGGGCTACCGGATGCGCTCCGAGCCGGCCCCGACCCGGCCGACGGTGTTCATCGGCGCGCCGCACACGTCGAACACCGACTTCTTCCTCATGCTCGCCATCGCCTTCGAGCTGGACCTCACGATCCGGTTCCTCATCAAGGACTCGTGGTTCCGCGGCCCGGTGGGCGGCCTCATGCGGCGGCTCGGCGGCATCCCCGTCGACCGCGAGGACCCGGCGAGCATCGTGGGCGAGATCCTCGAGGCCGTCGAGCGCGGCGAGGAGTTCCACCTGGTGGTGACTCCCGAGGGAACGCGCGGCGCCGGGTCGGGGTACTGGAAGTCCGGCTTCTACCGCATCGCGCTCCAGGCGGGCCTCCCGGTCACGCTCGGCTACGTCGACGGCGTCGCCCGCGTCGCGGGGCTGGGGCCGAGCATCGAGCTCACGGGCGACGTCGCCGCCGACATGGACGTGATCCGCGCGTTCTACCGTGACAAGTCCGGCGTCAAGCCGAAGAACCGCACCGAGCCGCGCCTGCGTTCCGAGGGCGGCGCCGCAGCCTAGGCCCAACGCCGTTCGGTTAGGGGCCGGGGCGGGGTGTCAAGAGGGTGGTGGTGATCGTGACGGGTCGTGATCGGCGGTCGGCGTGGCGGTTGCGGGCTTGGTACTTGGAGATCGCGCGTTTGATGATG
>NZ_JABEMG010000224.1 GCF_013004695.1 Promicromonospora citrea | reverse complement strand
CCTCACGGGCGACGGCCTCCGCGCGGTCGATCAGCGCGTCGTCGAGGCCCTCGCGCGCGCGGACCTGCCGGCCCTGGCGCTGCACGCGCTCGCCCGTGAGCGAGACGAGCGCGGCCAGGTCGCGCGGCGTCGTGGCGAACAGCGTGCCCCGCTGCGTCCAGCCCCGCACGAGCTCCCCGGCGTCGAAGGCAGCGCGCACGTCGTCGAGGGTCGTGCCCGGCCGGGACCGGACGGCGATCGCGCGCAGCACGGCGGGCAGGTCCTGTCCCTGGAGCGCGACCATGCGACGCACGACGTCGACCGGCCCCTCGTCGTGGCCGGCGGCGGGCGGCCCGTCGACCGGACGGACGGCGGGCGCGAGACCCTGCGCGTGCAGGCGGAGCCTGCGCGCGACGTCGGGTGCGAGGGCGACCGGTGCCGTGGCCATGCGGGACAGGCTACGGGCGACCACCGACACAGGCGGTGTCAGGGTGTGCGGAGCGGGGCGAGGAACTCGGTGACCAGCCGGACGAGCTCGTCCGGCTGGTCGTAGCCGACGATGTGGCCGGCGTCCCGCACGGTGACCAGGCGCGACCCGGGGGCCGCTGCCGCCGCTGCGGCCATCTCCGCCGCCCCGACGAGGGTGTCGCGGTCGCCGCGCACCCAGAGCGTCGGCACGGTCAGCCGCGGCAGGTCGGGCAGGAGGTCGAGCCGCATGGCGAGCGGGCCGTAGGCGCGGGTCTGCCAGTCGTCCAGGGCCGGCTCCCCGTGGCGCTCCTTGGCCTGTGCCTCCTCGACCGCCAGGCGCACGATGTCGTCGAGGTCCGGGGTGTCCTCGCCCGCGACGAGGCTGGTGACGAGCGACCGGCGGACCAGCGCGGGCCGCCGGGCGAGGTACCGCGTCGTCAGACGCAGCGCGCCCGGCGTGCGCAGGTACAGCCAGGTGAGGAGCTGGGCCCGCCGCCGCGCGCCGATCCCGCCGGGGGCGACGGCGACGAGCCCGCTGACGCGCTCGGGCCGGTCGAGCGCGTAGCCGGTGGCGAGGCCGCCGCCCATGGAGAGGCCGACGAGGGCGACCCGGGGCAGCTCGAGGGCGTCGAGCAGGTCGTCGAGGAACCGGCGCAGGAAGGCGTCGTCGAGCACGCCGTGCCAGGGTCTGCTGCCGCCGTGGCGCGGCAGGTCGACCACGTGCACGCGGTGCGCCGTGGCCAGGGCGGGGGCGACCCGCCGCCACACGCCCCGGCCGGTGTCGAGCATGGCGCCGTGCAGCAGCAGCACCGGCGGGCCGGTGTCGCCCGCGCGGTAGGCGCGCACGGGGCCGCCGGAGACGGTGAGGTCGGTCCAGGTGTCGAAGATGGTCATCGGGCTCCCTTGTTCGTGGGTCGGTCGGCGGGTCGGTCGGCGGGCCGGTCGGCGGGCTCGTCCGCGCGGCCCAGCACGTCGAGCTGCTCGTCGAGGCGCCGCAGGAGCGCGAGCTGCGCGGCCCGGGCCGCCTCGGGGTCGGCGGGTGCGTCCGGGGCCAGCCCGCGCCCGACGACGTCGGCGAACAGCCCGACCGCCGCCGACAGCTCCGTGGCGCTCGTGCCGCCGAGCACGCCGGGCGCGTGCACCATCCCGAGGGTGAACATGCCGAGCATCCGCACCACCGTGCCGGCGGGGGCGGACGCGTCGAGCACGCCGGCGCGCTGCAGGTCGTCCACGTAGTCGGCGAGCCACGCCATGCGCCGCACGTAGCGGTCGTCGGCCACCTCGTGCACGTGGTCGCCGAGCACCGTCTCGTCGCCGAGGTAGAGCGCCCGCATGACGGGCTCGTCCAGCAGGGCCTCGACGCCGAACCGGTAGACCGTCGGCAGGTCCACCAGGCCCGGGGCGTCGAGCACGCGCGCGTGCACCGCGGCCGTCAGACCGCGTGCGGCGCGGACGAGCACGGCCTCGAGGATCGCGGGCTTGCCGGAGAACTCCAGGTAGACGGCGCCCTTGCCGATGCCGGCGCGCGCGGCGACGTCGGCCACCGTCACGTGGGCCCACCCCGAGGCCAGGAGCAGCTCTCGGGCGGCGGCAAGGATGCGGCCGCGGCGGTCGGGGACGCGGGGTCGGGGCACCGGGACTCCGTAGTGACTCGAATCCAATATCTGGTCACTACGCACGATACAGGGGTGACGCGGGGCGGGTCGAGGGGGTCCGGGGCGGGCGTCCTATACCAGGGTCAAGCCCAGCCCGACCTAGGCTAAACTCGGCTCGCTTGCCTCCGTAGCTCAGCTGGATAGAGCGGGTCACTTCTAATGACTAGGTCGCGGGTTCGAATCCTGCCGGGGGCACCCAACGCACCAGGCTCGAACCTTGGCCCGAAGAATCAAGGGCCGGAGTTCGGGCCTTGTCGGCGTTCGCGGCCCAGGTGAGCGCGTCTGCGTTGACCGCGGGGTCGAGCAGCATCTCGAAGGGACGGGCGTTCTCGACGCGGAGCTCGTCGTCCTCCTCGACGTAGACCTTGGTGAAGAACGCCTGGTTGCAGAGGCGGCGGTTGGCGTCGTCGCAGCGGGCGTAGATGTCGGCGCAGTCCTCCAGCAGGTTCAGCGCGTCGTCCAGGTGCGCGCGGGCGTCGGTGTACTCGCCGTGGTGCGCGTCGAGGCGACGGTTCACCTGGTCAAGCTCGCCCGTGATGCGGTCCTGCTCTCGTTTGAGGACGGCGAGCGGGATCGCGTCGGCGTAGTGGGCCTGCATGAGCCGGTCCTGCTCGTGCTCCAGCCGGTCGCGGTTGGCGGTGAGCTGGGCGAGCTCGTCGGCTTCGGTGGACATGAGCCGGTCGAACTCGTGGTGCAGCATCCCGGCTAGCGCCTCGCGCCGGGCCGGGGTGAGCTGGACGCGCTGGTAGTAGTCCTCGATCAGGTGCTCGACGTCTTCGATGAGGATGGCCTGCCGGGTGCAGTCGGTACGCTTGGAGTGCCGACCGGAGCAGACGAAGTAGGGGTAGACGTTGCCGTGCCGGTTCTTGGCGTTCGACACGATCAGCCGCGACCCGCAGGCTCCGCAGTAGACGGTGCCTTTGAGGTAGTGGTCGTGCACCTGGGTCGCCTCGGCGGCGCTCTTGTGCGCGGTGAGGACGGACTGCACCTGGTACCAGACCTCTGCCGGGACGAGCGGCTGATGCGCACCCTTGTAAGCGACGCCTCGGTAGATCACGTCGCCCTTGTAGTACGGGTTCGTGAGCATCCTGTGCACCGAGGACACAGCGAGCGGTTTGGACGGCCGCTTCGGGGTGGGAAGACTGACCAGACCTCGCGACGTGAGCTCGTCGTGGAGCTGGCTGACGGTCCAGTTCCCGGAGGCGTATGCCTTGTACGCCCACTCGATTAGCGGCGCCCGGTCGGGGTCGAGCTGGACGGTGCGCTCCTCGCGGCCGAGCTCGTCGCGGGAACGGATGTTGAGGTAGCCGATGGGTGCCTTGCCGACCGTGCCGCCGGTGGCGGCTTTCTGCGTCATGCCCTTGATGACCTCGGTGGCGAGGTTGCGGGAGTAGAACTCCGCGATCGTGGACATGATGCCGTGCAGCAGCATCCCGCTGGGGGTCTCGTCAATGTTCTCCGTCGCAGAGACGAGCATGACCCCGGCCTCCTGCAAGGCGAGGTGGATCGTTACGTCGTCGGCGCGGTTGCGGGCGAGCCGGTCGACCTTGTGGACGATGCAGTACGCGACACGGTTCCGCTTGACGTACTGGATCATCCGCATCAGCTCGGGCCGGTCGGCCTTGCGGGCGGACTCGCCCGCGTCGATGAACTCCTCCACGATGACCGCGCCGAGCTGTTCGGCCTTGCGGCGGTTGGCTTCGCGCTGGGCGGGAATGGAGAAGCCTTCGTCGGTGCCGCCCTTCTCGGCCTGCTCCTTGGTGGAGACGCGCAGGTAGGACACCGCGAGCGCGGTGCCCTGGGGCGGGTCGATGAGACTGCACACCGGGTCTGGGGTGCGCACGAACGCGGTACTCATGGGGGCCTGCTCTCACGAAATGTCGGCCCTCGCGCTCGGGCTGAACGCCCGAGGGGTGCTGATCGTGAGAGGAAGCCCGAAGGCTCTGGGACTAGGGCGGAACGGCCACGTAAGCGCTGCCCGCCGGAGCGGGGTTTGAGACCACAACACCCCGTCGACGCGAGGCTTGCTTGTCACTGATTCTACCTTGCACCGCCGACAGAGGCGATGGACGGGCGGTAGGCCTCCGGTATAGCAGCGGCGCGCCGCTCGGCACGCGAGCGTCCGGTCTCCTGCAAGGTCAGCCGGATCAGCACCTCTGCGAGCTTGTGTAGGTCGGCGTCGTCGCGGTGTACGGCGCCTCCCAGATCCTGGCCGCGGGCGCGCACTACGTCTTGACCGTCAAGGGCAACTCTCGGCTGCTGTTCCGCATGCTCAAGGCGCTGCCCTGGGCCCAGATCCCTGCGACCACGACCACCGAGACC
>NZ_JABEMG010000223.1 GCF_013004695.1 Promicromonospora citrea | reverse complement strand
GCACTCAGCGCGCGGTTCGGCCCGGCGGCGCCAGGGTGGCTCCCTCGACGTCCGGGCACGCGAGCACCTGGTGCAGCTCCGCCTCGGTCACGGCGGTCGGCCGCCGGGCGTCGCGCTCGCGGCGGGGTCCGTCGCGGGCTCGTGCCGCCCGGCGGCGGTGGCGCGGTCCTCCGCGCGCACGGTGCCCTGCAGCAGCGGGATGAGCAGCACGCCGAGCGCGGAGAAGCCGACGAGCACGATCCACGCCGAGGTGCCCGCACCCCAGGCGCCCTCGGCCCAGCCGTACAGGTAGGGACCGAGGAACCCGCCGAGCAGGCCGAGCGTGTTGATGAACGCGAGGCCTGCCGCGGCCATGAGCCCGGACATGCGTGCGGTGGCGACCGACCAGTAGATCGGCAGCACGCCGATGAGGAAGAACATGGCGAGCACGATGAGCGAGATGCGCAGCACGGGGGCGGTGGCGAGCACGTAGGCGACCGACGTCGCGGCGGTGCCGATCGAGCACCAGACGATGACGCGCACCTCGTCGCGCACGCGGCGCTGGACGGCGGGGATCAGCAGGACGCCGAGCAGTGCGCCGATCCCGACGCTGCCGCTGACGAGGCCGACGAGGAACGGTCTGCTGATGTCGATGCTCTCGACGATGGACGGGAAGTTGTACTGGATCGCCACCGAGGCGACCTGGTTGGCGAAGTAGACGGCGGCGAGCGCGAGGATGAACGGGCGGCCGAAGGCGACGCGGACGTTGCCGCGCAGGGTGGTGTGCGCGGGCGCGCCACGGGTCGCGGCGCGCTCCTCCAGCACGGCGGCCTCCTCGGGCGTGAGCCAGCGCGCGTCGGACGGCTTGTTCGGCAGCCACCGCCAGACGGCGAGGCCGACCAGGATCGTGAACGAGCCCTCGATGAGGAACATCCACTGCCAGCCGTGCAGGCCGCTGGCGCCCGCGAGCTCCATGAGGGCGCCGCCCAGCGGGCCGCCCAGGGTGAGCCCCGCGCAGACGGCGAGATAGAGCAGGCCGACCATGGTGGCGCGCTGGGACTGCGCGAACCAGACCGTGATGATGTACATGAGGGCGGGGAAGAGGCCCGCCTCGGCCGCGCCGAGCAGGAAGCGCACGACGTAGAAGCTCGTCTCGCCCTGCACGAACATCATCGCGGTGGTCAGGGCGCCCCACGTGATCGCGATCCGGGTGATCCAGGCGCGCGGGCCCACCCGGTGCATGATCAGGTTGCTCGGCACCTCGAGCAGCGCGTAGCTGAGGAAGAAGATGCCGGCGCCCAGGCCGTACGCCGCGGCCCCGATGCCGACGTCGGTCTCGAGCGAGGACTTGGCGAGGCCGACGTTGGTGCGGTCCACGAAGGCCATGAAGTAGGCGAGGCAGAGCAGCGGGAGCAGGTGGAGCACGGCCTTGCGGCTGGCGACGGCGTGCAGCGCGTCGCGGGCCGCGGCCTGCGGCTGGTCCATGGGAGTCCTCTCGACGTTGAGTGGCACGCCGTGCCGTCTCGGCACGGGAGAAACGGCACGCAGTGTCACGAATGTGGCACAGGTCACCCCCGGGTGGCAAGGGCGTGCCCCGGCCGGATCCGGCCGGGGCACGCGGTGGCGGGAACGGCGTGGTCAGGAGACGCGCCGGCGGTACGCGGACATCGCGGCCGCCCAGGCGACGAGCAGGATGCCGACGCACCAGGCGAGAGCGACCCAGACGTCCGTGCCGACCGGTTGCTCGGCCAGCAGGTCGCGGATCGCGTCGACGATCGAGGTGACGGGCTGGTGCTCGGCGAACCAGCGCACCGGCCCCGGCATGGTCTCCGTCGGCACGAACGCCGAGCTGATGAACGGCAGGAAGATGAGCGGGTAGGAGAACGCGCTCGCGCCGTCCACGGTTCTCGCGGACAGGCCGGCGACCACGGCGAGCCAGGTCAGGGCCAGCGTGAACAGGGCGACGACGCCCGCCACGGCGAGCCAGGCGAGCACGCCAGCCCCGGAGCGGAAGCCCAGGAGCAGGGCGACCAGCACGACCACCGCCACCGAGACCAGGTTGGCCACCAGCGAGGTGAGCACGTGCGCCCACAGCACGGACGACCGGGCGATCGGCATGGACCGGAACCGCTCGAGGATGCCGCCCTGCAGGTCCAGGAACAGCCGGTAGGCCGTGTAGGCGACGCCCGACGCCACGGTGATGAGCAGGATGCCCGGCAGCAGGTAGGTGACGTAGCTCTCCGTGCCGGTCCGGATCGCGCCGCCGAACACGTAGACGAACAGCAGCATGAGGGCGAGCGGGGTCACCGCGGTGGTGACGATGGTGTCGGGGCTGCGCAGGACGTGGGTCAGGGACCGTCCGGTCAGCGCGGCGGTGTCGCCGAGGAAGCTCCTGCTCATCGGTCGTCCTCCGGGTCGCTCGTGGGAGTGGTGGTGGGGGTGGTGCCGCCGACGAGCGCGAGGAAGACGTCCTCCAGGGACGGCTGCCTCTCCACGTACTCGACCGTGGCGGGCGGCAGGAGCGCCTTGAGCTCGGCCGGCGTGCCGTCGGCGACGACGCGGCCCTCGTGCAGGATCGCGATCCGGTCGGCGAGCTGGTCGGCCTCGTCGAGGTACTGGGTGGTGAGCAGGACGGTGGTGCCGTCCTCGGCCAGCGTCCTGACGGTCTGCCAGACCTCGAGGCGCGCCTGCGGGTCGAGGCCCGTGGTGGGCTCGTCGAGGACGATGACGGATGGGTCACCGATCAGGCTCATCGCGATGTCGAGACGGCGGCGCATGCCGCCGGACCAGGTGCCCGCCCGGCGGCCGCCGGCCTCGGTGAGCCGGAAGCGGGCCAGCAGGTCGTCCGCGACCCGGCCGGGGTCGGGCAGGTGCCGCAGCCGGGCGATCAGGACGAGGTTCTCCCGGCCGGTGAGGATCTCGTCGACGGCCGCGAACTGGCCGGTGAGGCTGATGGACTCGCGCACGTCGGCCGCCTGGGTGGCGACGTCGAACCCATTGACGCTCGCGGTGCCCGCGTCGGCGGCCAGCAGCGTGGACAGGATCCGCACCAGCGTGGTCTTCCCGGCGCCGTTGGAGCCGAGGAGCGCGACGATGCTGCCGCGGGCGACGTCGAGGTCGACGCCGCGCAGGACGGGCAGGTCCGTGCGGTCCTTCTGGGGGTAGGACTTCTCGATGGCGCGGACCCGGATCGCGGTCTCGCGACCCGGCGCGGTGGGCAGGCTCATGTCTTGTCCCTCTCCGGGGTGGGGTCCGGGGCCGGTCAGGGGCGGCGGACGATGACGTCGCCCCAGCCGGTGCTGGCGTGGATCTCGGCGGTGGCCTCGTGCTCGACGGGGCCGTCGGCGGGCGCGAGGTCGTTGCGGACGCTGCCGTGCTCCGAGCTGACGTCGAGCCAGGCGGCCGTGCCCTCCGGCACGTCGATCTCGATGGAGCCGTACGACGTCGTGGCGGTGACGCTGCCGGAGTCGACGCGCTCGACGCGGACGCCCGCGTGCGCCGACCTGACCGTGAGCGCACCGTGGACGCGGTGCACCACGACCTCGGCGTGCGCCCCGGTGACGTCGAGCGTGCCGGTCACCGAGCCGATGATGGTGGGGCCGTTGGCGGCGCGGACGGTACCCTCGCCGGCGATCTCGGTGATCCGGACGCCGCCCGCGGACGCCTTGACCCGGGTGGGACCGGTGGCGCGGCCCACGACGACGGACCCGGCCGAGACGGTGAGGTCCAGGCAGCCGGCCTCGTCCAGCCGCGCGTCGCCGCCGTTGAGGGTGAGGTCGACGGTGCCGAGCCGGCCCTCCGCGGACAACGACCCGGCCTTGCCACGCAGGTCGGAGCCCGTGGGCACCTCGATGGTGACGATCGCCCCGCCGGCCGAGAACGGCATGACGTACTGCTTCCAGGAGCTCGGGGAGACGATCGTGACGGCGTCGCCGTCGCGGACGACGCGGGTCTGCTCGGCGGCGCGCACCGCGCCGGTCCTCGAGGGGTCGGCGGGCTCCACGGTGACGACGACGTCGTCGCGCTCGCTCGCGGCGACGCGCAGGGTGCCGAACGGGACGTCGACGACGACGGGGACGGGGGCGGGTGCGGGGAACGTGGGCATGGGGGCTCCAGGAGGCGGGTGGTGGCGGGCGGTCGGGTGGTCGGGCGGTCGGGTGCGGACGATGCCTGGGTGCGACGGTGTGGTGTCAGGTGGTGTCGCGGTGGTGTCGGATCGGCCCGGGTCAGCGCACCCAGCCGGTCAGGCGTGTGCCGCCGGGGCGGCCGGGCGGGGTCTGCACCTCGGGCCGGCCCGGGGGCTGCTCGAGGGCGGCGGCGACGGCGCGGACGAGCCAGGTGTTGACGGAGACGCCGTCGCGGGCGGCGGCGGCCTCGGCGCGGGTCTTGAGGTGGTCGGGCAGGCGCAGCGTGGTGCGCGTCGTCGTGCCGGGGTCGGTGTCGGCGGGGTCGGGGAC
>NZ_JABEMG010000222.1 GCF_013004695.1 Promicromonospora citrea | reverse complement strand
GTCCGCGCCGCCGGGCAGGTCGGGCCCCTGGCCGAGGCCGCGTCGGGCGTGCGGCAGAGCCCCGCGCGGGTCGTGGACGTCGACGTCGACCTCGGCGACGGCCGCAGCCTGCGCGGCAGCGTGCCCGGCGTGCACGGCGACCGGCTCGTCACCGTCTCGTTCTCGCGGCTCGGCGGCAAGCAGCGCCTGCAGACCTGGGTGCGCCTGCTGGCGCTCGCGGCGTCCGACGACGACCGCCCCTGGGCCGGCTACACCCTGGGCCGACCCGCCAACGCCAAGTCCCGCAGCGCGTGGCAGGGCTCACGGCTCGGGCCGCTCGACCACACGGCCGCCGACCTGCTGCGCGACCTCGTCGCGCTGCGTGACCGCGGCCTGACCGAGCCGCTGCCGCTGCCCGTCAGGTCGTCGCTCGCCTACGCCGACGCGCGCCGCAGCCGCGCCGACGCGTCCGACGCGCGGTACCGCGCCGGCCTCGCCTGGGCCGGCCAGGGCTGGGGCAGCCGGCAGGCCGACGGCGAGCGCGCCCAGCCGGAGCACGTGCGCGTGCACGGCGCCGACGCCCCGCTCCCCGGGACCGCGGAGCCGCCGCGCCCCGGCGAGGAGCACCCGGGCGAGACGACCCGGTTCGGCGCGCTCGCGATGCGGGTCTGGACGCCGCTGCTGGAGAACGAGAGGTTCAACGACTGAGTGTCACCCAGGCCCGGACCTGGTCTCCTGACCAGGCCGAATACTGGATGACCTGCGGTAACGCCTTCAGGCCCTCGGGACCGTGATGGACAGAAGTGGCCTCTGGAGGCCACCCGTTCCCCCATGGTTCCCCCACGGGTTCCGGGACGTTCTTGCAGGTCGGCGCTCGCGCTGAGGCCGTGCGTGATGTGCTGTTCCCCCATGGGGGAGCCGGTGGGACACCTGGCGGGTGGAAAGGACCACCCCATGACAGGCACCTCGGGCAAGCGCACCTTCGGGGAGCTGGAGAAGCGGAAGAACGCTGCGACCGGGAAGGTGACCGGCTGGCGAGCGCGGTACACCGGACCGGATGCGCAGCGGCATCCGAAGACGTTCGGCGACAAGATGGCCGCCGAGGCGTGGCTCAACGCCGAGCGCATCCTCATCGACCGCGGCGGGTGGAAGCCGCCGAGGGTGCGGGAGGCAGAGGCCAGGCTGGCGGAGCAGCGGTCGATCACGTTCCGCGAGTGGGCGGAGAGGTCGGTGGCGAACAAGAAGCTACGACCCAATACCCGCAACCGGTACGCCAAGGTCCTGAAGAACCGGATCCTGCCGGAGCTGGGGGACATCCCGCTGAGGGACCTGACGCGTCTCGACATCACCAACTGGCACACGAGACTCACCACGACCCTGGCCAGAGAGGCGCGTGAGCGTCAGGCGAAGGGGCACAAGAAGGGGACAAGTGACGGGCGCGGGGCGCTCTTCAGCGCCTACCAAGTGCTCTCGTCGATCCTGAATGACGCCGTCGCTCACGAGATGCTCGACGCGTCACCGGCGAAGGTCAAGGGCGGGCTGCAGTACGAGGTAGTGCACGACCCTGTGGTGCTTACCCCGGAGCAGATGTGGCAGCTGGCCGACCTCATGCCCGCCCACCTGACGGCGATCGTGCCGCTCGCGACCACGACAGGCCTGCGCAACGGCGAGCTGAGGGCCCTACGACGGCGGCACCTGGACCTGAGCGACCCGACGCGCGCCGTCGTACGAGTCAGGGGCACTGCCCCGAACCACCGAGGTGCCGGATTCAACGGGGAAGTAGGCGAGCCGAAGACCAAGACGTCGAAGCGCGACGTTGCGATCCCCTCGTTCGTTGTGCCGATCCTGCGGGACCACCTCGAACAGTTCACCGGTCAGGGAGAGGACGCCTTCGTGTTCCCCGGACGCTACGGAGAGGTGCTGAACCGCTCCGGGATTGATGACCACTGGAAGGTCGCCCGCCAGCAGCTCGGCCTCGACGACCTGCACGTCCACGACCTACGGCACACGGCCCTGACCTGGGCGGCGAGGTCCGGCGCGACGCTCGCCGAGCTCATGGCGATCGCCGGGCACGCCAACCCGACGATCGGGAGTGTACGTTTTTCGGTGTAACTCCTGATCTGGGAGATATGCACGATGAGCAAGGCAGGGATGCAGGACGTGAAGGTCGAGGAGCAGCCGGTGGCTGCGGTGGAGCAGGACGAGCGGCTGCGTGAGGCGCCGGTGGTGGACCGGGCGCTGGTGGCGCAGCTGATCGGCGGGGCTCGGGAGCAGGGCCTGTCGCTGGACGGGCAGGGCGGGCTGCTGGCCCAGCTGACGAAGCTGGTGCTGGAGTCGGCCCTGGAGGGTGAGATGACTGACCATCTCGGCCGTGGCAAGCACGAGCGAGCCGGGGCGGGTGGCGACGGCAGCTCCCGTAACGGCAAGCGGGCCAAGACCGTGCTGACGCAGGCCGGGCCGGTGACCATCGAGGTGCCGCGCGACCGGTCGGGGTCGTTCGAGCCGAAGATCGTCAAGAAGCGGCAGCGGCGCCTGGGCAGCATCGAGGACGTCGTGCTGTCGCTGTCCGCGCGCGGGATGACGCACGGCGACATCGCCGCGCACCTGGCCGACGTCTACGGGACCGAGGTGTCCAAGACGACGATCTCCACGATCACCGACAAGGTGCTCGACGGCATGGGCGAGTGGCAGAACCGGCCTCTGGACCCGGTCTACCCCGTCGTGTTCGTGGACTGCATCCACGTCAAGGTGCGGGACGGGCAGGTCGCCAACCGACCTATCTACGTCGTCCTGGCGGTCACGGTCGACGGCAACCGGGACATCCTCGGGCTGTGGGCCGGCGACGGCGGGCAAGGCGCGAAGTACTGGCAGCAGGTCCTGACGGAGATCAAGAACCGCGGCGTCGAGGACATCCTGATGCTGGTGTGCGACGGGCTCAAGGGACTGCCCGACGCGGTAGGCACGATCTGGCCGGACACGATCGTGCAGACCTGCATCGTCCACCTGATGCGCAACAGCTTCCGCTACTCCGCCCGGCAGGACTGGGAGGCGATCTCCCGCGCCCTGAAGCCGGTCTACCAGGCCGCTACCGTCGAGCAGGCCGAGGAACGGTTCCTGGAGTTCCAGGAGGCCTGGGGCGGCAAATACCCCGCGATCGTGCGGTTGTGGTCCAACGCGTGGGCCGAGTTCGTGCCGTTCTTGCAGTTCGACCGCGAGATCCGCCGCATCGTCTGCACGACGAATGCCATCGAGTCCGTCAACGCGCGTATCCGCAAGGCCGTCCGGGCCCGGGGCCACTTCCCCAACGAGCAGGCCGCCCTCAAGTGCGTCTACCTCGCGATCATGGCTCTCGACCCGACCGGCAAGGGCCGAGCCCGATGGACCCAACGCTGGAAGGGCGCCCTGAACGCGTTCGACATCGCCTTCGACGGCCGGCTCTCAGCCCGCCGCCGCTGAACCAACAACCCGAGTTACACCGAAAACTGGACAGACCCCGACGATCGTGCTGCGCTACCAGCACGTGGGGGACGAGGAACGCCGGCACGCGATCGCGGAGAAGCTGGGCACCGTTTTCCAGGACGAGCTGGCCGAGCGGCGGGCGAGGAAGGCCAATGCGCCGGAAGACACAGCCGCGGAAGGCGGAGCCGCGGGCACGTAGAGCGTGCCCGCGGGCGTTCCAGTCCATCTGCGGCTACTGGTGAGCACCTTCGTGATGATGGCCGGAACGTCCGATGCCGTTGATCGAGGAGGGGACATGACACGAAGCGCAGACCGGCTGCGAGCCGATGACAAGAGCGCCGCGGAGAGCGTGCCGAGCGGTCGGCTGGTTGCCCTCACGGTCGCGGCCGAGGAGCTCAGCGTGTCCGTCAAGACCATCCGCCGACGCATCGCTGACGGGTCCGTACGGGCGTATCGGATCGGGCGGCTCATCCGGGTCAACCTGGATGAGCTGCGCGCGGCGCTGCTCGTGGTGGTCGGTTCGAGCCACTGATGCGCACGAAGGGTCGGGCGGGACCGCTGCTGCGGACCCGCCCGACCTTTGCCGTCTGCTCAGGAGGCACCCGGGGGCCCGGGCGACATCGGCCATGCCGGCGTGGGGTGGGTTCACGGTCCGCCGGGAGCGGACCCTTGAGCACGTCGAGGGCTCCTGCGGCCGCTCTCATCCGGTGTTCGCCTCGAATGGATGGGCTTCCCACTGGATTGGTCCTCGGCGCCCGAGGGTTTGGGCGGCGCGGGCTGGGGTCGGTTGTGGACGGCGTACTGGAGGTAGGCATGCAGATCGGCCAGAGTGGCGGGGCCGTTGATCTCGTCGTGCCGGATGTGGGCAAGTCCGCGTAGCTGTGGAGGGCCTTGACCCCGGTTCGTGGACACGGGGTTGGGTTACGCCGCGGTGGTGAGCGTAGTGCTGGTCGTGTTCTTCTCGTAGTCGACGGGGCTGGTGTAGCCGCACCAGGAGTGTCGGCGGCGGTTGT
>NZ_JABEMG010000221.1 GCF_013004695.1 Promicromonospora citrea | reverse complement strand
CTGGGGGCGCCGGCCGCGCACGACGTCGTGGTGCGCGTCTCGCGCGGCGGCGGGCTGCCCCAGCCGTCGCCGGACCTGTTCGGCCTCGCCGTGCACTGGACCGACGGCGGCCGCCCGCAGGACCTGCTCCTGTCGGCGACCGGGCTGGGCCGCGTGACGCGGTTCCTGCTCGTGCCGCGGCGCCGCCCGCTCGCGGGCGCCTACGGCACGCTCATGCCGTTCCGGGACCTCGACGGGCGCCCCGTCATGCTCGCCGCCGTGCCCGCCGTGGCGCACTGCCCGTCCCGGGAGCGCGCCACGGGCATGGAGTATCTCGAGGGCACGGAGCTGCTGCTCCTGTCGGCGCACCCCGCCGGGCGGTGGCGCCGGCTCGGCCTGCTGCGCTGCGGGCAGGTGCTCGACACCGACGCCCCGCGCATGGACCCCGTGCTGCACGCCCCGGGCCGGCTCGGCACCTACCCCTGGGCGGCGGCCCTGCGCGCCCCGTCCTACCGCGCGGCACGCGGGGGCTCACCACCCCTGACGTGAGAGCGGTCGCGTCCGGCCCGCAGGGCCGCGACGCGGTCGCTCACACCTGGCGCGGGCCCGGTGACGTGGCGCGCGGGCGGGGCCAGAGCGCGATGACCAGGCCGGCGACGACGCTCAGGACGTGCAGCCAGTTGTCCGCCGTGTTGATGTTGAGAACGTTGATCTCCGGGTTGTTCACCGCGACCAGCCCGTACACGAAGGCCGCGCCGTACCCGACGACGAGCAGCCAGCCGAAGGTCCTGGCGCGGCCCGACGTCGACCACAGGCTCACGCCGAGCAGGCCGATGAGCAGGTGCACGATGTTGTGCAACGGGTTCACGGCGAACCCGAGGAGGGTCTGGTCGTGGTCGTGCTCGGCGAAACCGTCGAACCCGGTCACGAAGAACCCGGCGATACCTACGAGGAGGTACACCAGGCCGATCACCAGGGCGAGCCACTGGTGGGGCGCCCGGGTCCGCGTCGCGGTCGGTGACTGTGTCATGACACTCTCCCATCTGGGGGTTTGACCAGTACCAACACCCTCGACCCGGGACGCCCCACTCGCATCTGCGCGCGCAGCGCGCGCTCAGGCGGTGCGGCTCAGGACGCCTCGTGGGCCGGGAGCTGCGGGCGGATGACCGCCAGGCGGTGCACCGCCGCGTCCTCCGGCATGAGCTCGTCGTCCTGCAGCTCGGTGAGGAGCTCCTCCTCCAGGTGGTCGTGCCGCACGTCGGGCACCGGGCGCTCGGCGGTACGGATCCGTTCGAGGTAGGTGCGCCCGGCGTCCCGGACGGCGCCGGCCACGGCGTCGTCGGTCAGGTCCTGCGGCGCGCGGCCGAGCTGCGGCAGCACGGCCCGCCGCACGGCGGCGGCGAGCAGCTCGGCGACGTCGGCCGCGGTCCGGGGGTCCACCGGCCCGGCCATCCGGACCGGCAGCACCTCGATCTCGAGGCCGCGCTCGTGCGCCACGTCGTGCATCGCGGCCACCAGGGCCTCCTGGTACGTCTCCTCGTCCTGCCGGGCGAGGGCGTCGACGGCGTCGCGGTCCGCGATCGCCGCCTGCGTCTGCTCGTGGTGCGGGCCGAGCATCTCGTGCAGCGACCGCACCTGCTGGTCGAGGTGGTCGAACTCGGCCCAGCCGTCGACGCCGAGGCGGGCCATGACGTCGCCGGCGTCGACCCACACGAGCAGCGGCTCGTGCGCGGCAGGCAGGTCGGCGGCGTCGGCAGGGTCGGCGGCGTCAGCGGGGTCGGCCGACGCGGCCGGGTCCGGGGAGGCCGCCGCGTCCGGGGACGTGGCGGACGCGTGGCGCTCCAGCGTCATCTCGAGCTCGCCGGCGAGCTCGACCGCCAGCTCGAGGTCGGGCGGTACGTCGAGGAGGTTGCCGTCGTCCGCGTCCAGGGAGGTCGTCGTGGGCGCAGAGGTGGGCAGGACCGGGCTCGTCAGGGCACCGCTCGTGGCAGGCACTCCCGCCTGCGTCGTGGTGGGTGCGGCGTCCTCGACGAGGGGCGCTCGGCCCGGCTCGTCACGGAGCATCTCGACATCGTTCGTCGTCATCGTCGTCCTTCGATCGCATCCGCACGACCACCAGACGTCCGACGAGGAGCTCGTCGAGGATCGACAGGCGGTGCGTGCGCGAAGAATGGCGCTTGGCAGGCCGTCTGCTTGACCCGGGCCAAGACTACCCCGATCCGCGCGTCGGGGTCGGGCGGGACGCGGTCCCGGCCGGCCCGTCCGCGCGGGACGGGCCGGGGCGGGGCCGAACGGGAACAGGGACAGCGGTCCGGGGGAGCGGCGAGCGATCAGGCCTCGATCGCCTGGCGCTCGTCGGCACGCCGGCCGACGGCGGTGCCGCCCGCGGCGTGCGCCACCTCGATCCGGCGCGGCCGTGCCTCCTCGCTGACCGGGATCGTCAGCGACAGGACGCCGTCGGCGTACGAGGCCGAGACCTGGTCGAGGGCGAGCCCGCGCCCCAGCGTGAGCTGGCGGGCGAACGTGCCCGTGGGGCGCTCCCGGACCAGCCACTGCGCGTCGTCACCCGAGCGCTGCGTCCGCTCCGCGCGGACCGTCAGCGTGCGGTCCTCGACCGACACGTCGATCGTGCCGGGGTCGACGCCCGGCAGGTCCATGGACAGGACGTAGTGGTCGCCCGTGCGGAACAGGTCCATCGGCGGGGCGCCGGACTGCCGCACGTTGCCCACGATCGAGGCGAACAGCCGGTCCATCTCCTGGAACGGGTCCCAGTACGTAGCCATCGCGCATCACCTCCCGTGCTGATGCGGCCCTGGCCCGTCCAGGACCGCGGCGCTGACGGCGGCCCCTCGCCGCCGTCCGGCTACACCCCATTTCTAGCACTCGGACGAGGCGAGTGCCAACCCCTCTCGGTATGCGCCCGCCCGATGCGCGACGAGGCCCGTCCTGGTGCGAGTAGCACCGGGCCGGGGGACCGTGGAACCAGTGGTCGAGACGAGGCTGCCGGTGCCGCGAGAGGACCACCCATGCCCAGGAGAACGCTCGTCACCGGCGGAGCCGGGTTCGTCGGCAGCCGGCTCTGCGAGGCCCTGCTGGAGGCGGGCGACGAGGTCGTGTGCGTCGACAGCCTGATCACCGGGCGCACCGCCAACCTCGCCCGGGTGCTGCCCCACCCGCGCCTGCGGTTCGAGACGTGGGACGTCGCCGAGGGCCTCACCACGGGCCCCGTCGCGGCCGCGACGCGCGCCCGCGTCGACCTCGTCCTGCACCTCGCCTCGCCCGCGTCGCCCGTCGACTACCACGAGCACCCCCTCGAGACGCTCGACGCCGGCTCCCGCGGCACGCGCGCGGCGCTCGAGCTCGCCCACGCCCACGGCGCCCGCCTCGTCTTCGCCTCGACGTCGGAGGTGTACGGCGACCCGCAGGTGCACCCGCAGACCGAGGACTACTGGGGGAACGTGAGCAGCGTCGGCCCGCGCAGCGTGTACGACGAGGCCAAGCGGTTCGGCGAGGCGCTGACCGCCTCCTACCGGCGCTCGCTCGGCACCGACACCGGCATCGTGCGCATCTTCAACACCTACGGCCCGCGCATGCGGGAGCACGACGGGCGCGTGGTGCCCACGTTCGTCCGGCAGGCGCTCGCGGGCGAGCCGCTCACCGTCGCGGGCGACGGGTCCCAGACCCGCTCGCTGTGCTACGTCGACGACCTCGTCGCGGCGCTGCTCGCCTTCGCGGACAGCGGGCACCCCGGCCCCATGAACCTCGGCAACCCGCGCGAGCTCACGGTGCGCCGCATCGCCGAGGACGTGCTCGCCGCGACGGGGTCGCGCTCGCCGATCGAGCACGTGGAGCGCCCGGTCCACGACCCCGGGCTGCGCTGCCCGGACATCACCCTCGCCCGGACCGAGCTCGGCTGGGAGCCCCTGGTGCCGTGGGAGCAGGGGCTGGAGCGGACGGTGTCGTGGTTCCGCTCGCTCAGCGGCCGTGCGGCGTGAGGCGGGCTCCGTCGCCCGGAGGGCCTGCTCGCTCAGGGCCTGCTCGCACGCCTCGACGACCTCGGCGGCACCGAGCCGGGCGAGCGCCGGGTCCAGCCGCGCGGCGTTCGCGTCACGAGGCGCGTCACCTGCTCGCCCCCGCCAGACGACGACGTGCCGCCCCGGGTCGATCACCGGCCCCCAGAGGGCCGGCGGCGTCGGGCCGAACAGGGTGACCGACGGCGTGCCGTAGGCCGTGGCGAGGTGCGCGAGCCCGGTGTCGGTGCTGACCAGGAGCCGCGCCGTGGACACGCGGTCCGCCAGCGCGGTCAGGCCGAGGCGTCCCGAGCGGTCGTCGACGGCCGCGCCGTGCGCCGCCGCCGCGCGCACGCGGCGGCACAGGTCGCGTTCCTCCGCCGACCCCGTGAGCGTCACGTGGTGGCCGCGCTCCGCCAGGGCGTCGACCACCCGGGCCCACCGCTCGGCCGGCCAGCGCCGGGCCGGTGCGGCGGCGCCGGGGTGGACCACGACGTCGTCGGTGCGG
>NZ_JABEMG010000220.1 GCF_013004695.1 Promicromonospora citrea | reverse complement strand
TCCGCGCGCTCGCGGAGGCCGAGTGGGCCGCCTACCGCGCGCACCCGTGGCTCGTCGGCGTCCTGGCCAGCAGCCGCCCGCCGCTCGCGCCCGCCGTGCTCGACGCCGCGCGCACGGGGGTCGACGCCTTCGTCGCGCTGGGTGCCGACCCGGCGTCGGCCCTGGGCCGGTACGTGGCGCTCAGCGGGTATGTGCAGGGCATGGCCCTGCTGCTGCTCGCCGAGCACGCCGAGGCCCGGTCCGGCACGTCGTACCCCGCGTGGTGGGCGCGCGAGCTGGACCGGCTGGACCGGACCGGGGCGCGCAGGCGGCACCCGTGGCTCGACGCCGCCGCCGGGGGCGCGCCTCCCGGCGCGTTCGGCCGCGACGTCGAGTCGTGGTTCGGTGACGGCCTGGACCGCGTCCTGGCCGGACTCACCGCGCCCGGGTCACCGCTCCCCGCGGGCGAGGCGTGACGGCCACCAGATCGCGCGGCCGACGTCGTAGGACAGGGCCGGGACCAGGAGCGACCGCACCGCGAACGTGTCGAGCAGCACGCCGAAGGCGACGATGAACGCGAGCTGCGCGAGGAACAGCACGGGGATCACGGCGAGCGCCGTGAACGTCGCCGCGAGCACGAGGCCCGCCGAGGTGATGATCCCGCCGGTCACGCGCAGGCCGCGCAGCACGCCCTCGCGGGTGCCGTGCGCGATCGACTCCTCCCGCACGCGGGTCATGAGGAAGATGTTGTAGTCGATGCCGAGCGCCACGAGGAAGACGAACCCGAACAGCGGCACGGCCGGGTCCGCGCCGGGGAAGCCGAGCACGTCGTTGAACACCAGCGCCGCGACGCCCATCGCGGTGCCGAAGGACAGCACCGTGGTGAGGATGAGCAGCACGGGCGCGAGCACGGCGCGCAGCAGCAGCATGAGGATCACGAGGATGACCACGAGCACGATCGGCACGATGAGCGTGCGGTCCCGGATCGAGGCCTCGTTGGTGTCGAGGTCGGTCGCGGACTCCCCGCCGACCAGCGCGCCGGGCACGGCGTCGGCGTAGGCGGCGCGCAGGCCGCTGACCGTGTCCTCGGCGGCGAGCGAGTCCGCGGCGTCGCCGAGGGTGCCCTGCAGCAGCACGTCGCCGTCGGCGACCACGGGCTCGGGGGCAGGGGTGCCGGGCGGGCCGAGGGGCTGGACGCCGTCGGCCGTCACGGGCGCGGTGCCGCTCTCGGTATCGGCGGTGACCGCGACCTGTTCGATGCCGTCGGCGTCCAGGAGCACGTCGGCGGCGGCCTGGAGGTCGTCCTCGGGCGCGACGACGTACACCGGGCTGCCCGAGCCGGCCGGGAAGTGCTCGGCGAGCTGCTCCTGGCCGGTGCGTGCCTCGGAGCTGCCGAGCACGAGCTCCGACTGCGGCACGCCCGAGGCCTGCAGCTGCGTGACGCCGACGGCGCCCAGGGCGAGCACGGCCGCCGTCGTGAGCCACACGACGCGGGGGCGGGCGCGCACGAGGCCGGCGACGCGGCCCCACAGGCCGGTCTCGCGCTCGGCGGTGCTGTCGTGGTCCGGGTCGTAGCGGGGGCGGCGCGGCCAGAACGCGGCGCGGCCGAGCGCGAGGAGGACAGCGGGCAGCAGCGTCAGCGCGGACAGCATGGCGAACGCGATGCCGATCGCCGCGACCGGGCCGAGCGTGCTGTTGGACCGCAGCTCGCTGAGCAGGAGGCACAGCAGGCCCGCGATGACGGTGCCGCCCGAGGCGAGGATCGGCTCGACCGAGCCGCGCAGCGCGCGCCACGTCGCGGTCCACCGGTCGGGCACGGACAGCAGCTCCTCGCGGAACCGCGCGACGTACAGCAGCGCGTAGTCGGTGGCCGCGCCGATGACGAGGATGAACAGGATGCCCTGCGTCTGCCCGCTGAGCAGCAGCACGTCGGCCTTGGCCAGGTGCCACACCGTGAGCAGCGCGACGCAGAGCGCGAAGAGGCTTGTCGCGAGCACCGCCAGCGGCAGCAGCAGGGACCGGTACACGATGATCAGGATGACCAGCACCGCGGCGAGCGCGACGCCGAGCAGCAGTCCGTCGATGCCCGCGAACGCGGACACGAGGTCGCTCGAGAAGCCTGCGGGGCCGGTGAGGGAGAGGTCGACGCCGTCGGGCAGCTCGGCGCGCAGCGTCTCGCGCAGCTCGGTGGTGGCGTCGCCGAGGTCGGCGGCCGAGGAGATCGGCACGAACGCCTGGGCGGCCTCGCCGTCCTCCGAGGGGATGGGCGGGGACGTCTCGCCCTCGACGACGTCGAGGTCCGCCGCGGCGGCCAGCGCGTCGCCGAGCGCTGCGAGGTCGTCGCGGGACAGCTCGCCCTCGCCGGTGAACACGACGACGGCGGGGATCGCGTCGCCGTCGGTGAAGTCGGCGAGACGGTCCTGCACGGCCGTGGCCTCGGCGGTGGACGGCAGGTAGGCGGTGCGGTCGTTGGAGGAGACCTCGTCGACGCGGCCGAAGTACGGCCCGCCGATCGCGGCGGCCCCGAGCCACACGAGGATGAGCACGGCCGGCAGGGTGACGCGCAGCCAGCGCGGCACGCGGGTGGCGGCGCTCATGCGGCACGCTCCCAGGCGGCGACCTCGCCGGGCACGACGACGAACAGGGGGTGCGCCACGGGGCCGGTGCCCGCCGCGACGAGCTGCGCGTGGCGCTCGGGGGAGCGGACGGCGAGCTTGCGCAGCAGGTGCTGCCACTCGTGCTCGAGCTGCCCCGCGGTGACGGGGATCCGCGCGGTGGCGCGCAGGTGCTCGTCGAGCGGGCGCACGATCCGCGTCGCGTCGAAGCGGTAGCCCTGCTGCTGTGCCGTCGCGCGGACGGTGTGCAGGTAGGCGGCCACGGCGACGACCGGCTCGGGGTGCTCCCGGAACCGGACGAGCTGCGGGTGGGCGGTGTAGCCCTTGGTGCGGCCGAGGAGGACGGCCTGGGCGAGGAGCGCCTCGCGCCAGCAGGCGGTGAGTCCCTGTCGGTCCAGCAGGGCGGGGTCGAGCGACCAGAGCCGCATCCGCAGCTCTCCTTCCGGTGATACGGGTACCCGGCGCTAATCGCTAGCCAGGCTAGTTAGACAGGCTATATTTAAGCATATGAAGGAACCCTCGACAGGCTACGATCCCCCCGTGGATCCAGCACCCGCGGTCGCCGAGCCCAGCGCTGAGCCCTCCATCACGGAACCCTCCATCACCGAACCGTCCATCATGGACCCGCGCGTCATGGACCCGCAGGAGGAGCTGGTCCGCCGTGCCGGGCTGGCCGACACGGACGTCGACCAGGTGGTCCGCGTGCTGGAGGGGCTGCGCCGCTGGCGCGAGGCCGAGCGGCGCGCGAGCGAGGCGTCGCGCCGGTACATGAACCTCGGCGAGACCGACATGAAGGCCGTGCGGTTCGTCATCGCCCTGCGCAACCAGGGCCGCGTCGCGACGCCGGGCGCCATCGCGACCCACCTCGGCATCACCACCGCCTCCACCACCAAGCTCCTCGACCGGCTGGTCGCGGGCGGGCACGTGCGGCGCTTCCCGCACCCGTCCGACCGACGCAGCCTCGCCATCGAGGTGAGCGACGAGACGCGGCGCGTGGCGCGCGAGACCGTGGGCCGCAGCCACGCCCGCCGGTTCGACGCCGTCGCCCGGCTCGCGCCGCGCGAGCGCGAGATCGTCGCGCGCTTCCTCGAGGACCTCGCGGCGACGGGCGAGGACGTCCCGCAGCCGCCGCAGGACTGACCCGCCGGCGCCCGACCGTCCGCCCGCACCGCGTGGCTCGCGCGGGTCGTCGGGGACCGGGGCTGAGACCGGCCGTCAGCCGGCGAGCCGGCGCAGGATGTCGTCGACGACCTGGTCCGCGCCCGGAGCCACGTCGACGGCGAAGCCCGGCTCGTCCGCGCCCAGCGGCTCGAGTGTCGCGAGCTGGCCGTCCAGCATCTCGGGCTTCATGAAGTGCCCCGCGCGGCCCTGGATCCGGGCGCGCAGCAGCTCGGTCGACCCCGTCAGGTGCACGAACCGCACCGCACCCGCCGGGCCCGCCTCCGCCAGCAGCTCCCGGTAGCCGCGCCGCAGCGCGCTGCACGGCACGACGGCGCTGCGCCCCGCGGCCAGCTCGCCCGCCAGCCAGTCCCGGACGCTGCGCAGCCACGGCCACCGGTCGGCGTCCTGCAACGGTCGGCCCGCCGCCATCGCCGCCACGTTCTCGGGGGAGTGGAAGTCGTCGCCCTCGGCGAACGACGCCCCGAGGCGACCCGCCAGCAGCGCGGCGACCGTCGTCTTGCCCGACCCCGCCACGCCCATCACGACGTAGGCCCGGGGTGCGTCGGCTGTTGCGTCCATGGGGCACATCCTCGCCCATCGGCCGACGTGCCGGCCCGCGGTCCCACCCCTGGGCACGGACCCGTGACGTACCCCACAATGGGCGGCATGACCTCGCCACGCCGCCCGCGCGACGCGCGCGGGCCCGTCGTGGCCGGCCTCGCCACCGGCGCGGCCCTGCTCTCGCACCTCCGGTCAGGGCGGCGCCGAGGCTCCG